>JALZEZ010000011.1 GCA_030861775.1 Actinomycetota bacterium | reverse complement strand
GGCGGCGGCCACGTAGCTCGCGTGTGACGCGGCGCATCCGCTGACTTAATGCAGCGCCGCTAGGTCGCTCGTGAGGCGCGCGTCCCTGCCCACGCTCGGCGAGCTGAGCTGCAAGGGCCTGGAAGGCGCCGGCCGGCGCCGATGCGTGATGAGTTCGCCCGCATCGCCACCAGCCTAGCCCGGGCTAGCGCCTCAGCACTGGCCCGGATTCTGCTGGTGGTCGTACTCCCAAAGCGCCTTATCGAGCTCGCGCATGGTCAGGCCATGGTCGTTCGCGAGCTGGCGGCAGAACGTGAGGTAGCGGACCCAAAACTCCGTCGGATACTTCCCCCGGGGCGCGTGTCCCAGTGAGCGGACCGCGCGCCTATCGAGCATCGGGTAGCGCGTGGGCTCGGTGAAGAACAGCAGCGCGGACGCGATGGGGACTCCAACGCCGTCGAGCTCGGTAAGCCGGTCCATGCGCAAGGTCTCGTCCGCGGTGGTCAGCGCCGCGTGCGTCGTCGCCTTGACTACGTCCTCGTCCGGTTCAAGACGGGTGTTGGCGCGCGCGGCCTTCCATTTGATGACGGCTAGAACGCCGTCCCTCGTGTAGCGGCGGTCCTGCGCGGCCGCGTCGCCCGCCGCTATCGCCGCGGCCGGGTCTCGCTTGTAGGAGTACTGGACCGCATAGCCCGGAAGCTCAGCTGGCTCGAACTGGAGGACAAAGGGTTTCTTCGGCACCGCGCCACGCTCACGGAGGGCCGCTCGGCGCTGGCTTCCCGTTGTCGCGCAGCCACTGCCGATACGCCTCGTGCCTCATGCCATCAAAACAAGTGGACATGAGCAGGCCCGTTGGCAGGGTCCCCGTTGCGGTCAGGGTCACCGGGACGCGGCGTGTGGGGTCGGGGTTGGTCCACCGTTCGAGACCGGTTGGAAGAACCTTCTCGTATCGCTCACCGAACAGGGTCAGGCTAGTTCCGAAAGGCAGCGCAGCGCTTGGCGAGAGGATGCCCCGGAAGCGGGCGGCGCGCAGCTCGTCGGCCAAGTCTTGCGAGACGCTGTGGTCCCCCACGGCGATGCGCGGGTCCAAGCCGCATCGCTCATACGCGTCAAAACTCGACAGGTCGGCTATGTCCGTTTCCTCGACGAGCGCGAGGTACAGGTCGCGTTCGAAAGCAAGAGCCTGAGCCGTCGAGCGGATGTTTTCGTTGCGGACCAGCTCAGCCCAGGCAGCCAACGGCTCCAGCGCCAGGTACTGCGCGTAGCCCTCACCCACGCGATGCCATCGGCCGGATGGCTGGTCAGGTGTCGGGGCACCCGCGGAGTGGTAGAGGGCGACCTCTCGGTGGGGAACTTGGCGAAACGCCTTCCACGTTCCCGCGAGGCGTGGTGGCTCAACGCGCCAGGTGGTCACCGGAACCTCTTGCCTGCGGCCACGCGCCGCACGTTGAAAGCAGTTGCGAGGTCAAGTTGGTCCGCTATACTTCGTTCTGGATTGGAAGTTTAGCGGACCCAGAGAAGGGCAACCTCCCTGTGAACATGCGAAGCCGGCGCGGCTCAATATGGCTTCTCGCGCCACCTGCGCGTGGCCGTTTGGCGAATCCAGCGGCCGCCCAACATCCGCGGCCGACCTTTGCAGGGATGGCACATGAGGCGACGAGCGCTCGGGCGGTTGAGCGACGGGCGGCCCTTGCCGCCGCCTTGGCGGTCCAACCGGGTAGTTGCAGCCACGCGCCCGTAGATGCGTCCAGACGTGCGCGAACCGTGCATCTGTTTTTTGTGGACGGTTCCGGGTCGAGCACATGCCTTGACGGGGCCTCCCGGCTCGCCGCGATGCAGACGGCGCGTGCGCGGCGAGCGCTGTACGACGCGCGGGCCTTCGAAGAACACCGGGTCCACGAGGCGCTGCTCGCCGTCGTGTCCGGCGTGGACATTGCGCTCCTCGGGCTCGCGCTGATGGTGCTGCCGGGCACCGACATTCAACACTGGCTGACTGCCGCGTTTCTGGGGGCGCTGGCTGTGCTCAGCGTGTTTGACCCTGCGCCTGCCGGCAACGGTGGCGCCGCTGCCGCATCTGACGTTCTGCTTACGGCTGTTCTTGTCGCTGCTGGGGTGACCGCGCTCTATGCGCTCCTTGCTTCTGCTCGGTGGCGTGCGCGACGCGCGCACGAGGCGGAGTACGCACTCCATAGCCGGCAGTTGGCTGCCGAAATCGAGCTGGTGAACCGGCGGCTCGACGCCGAGCGTCGTCGGTGGATGCAACATCGCAATGCCGCTGAGCACGTGAGGGCTACGGCTGTCGCACTTCAGGAGGCGGCGATTGAACTTGAGACGGCGCGGTCCCGCCGAGAGGCATGCCGAGCGACGCTCCAAAGCCCAAACCGACCGACGCCCCGTACAAGAAGCGCCTCCAGCAGCACAAGTCTGCGTCACGAGGAACAGCCTGTTTGGGCATACACCAGCCTTTATCGAGACGTCTCGGGGCCCGGTGCAGTCGTTCCGTGGGCGTTCGCGGTTTTCTGGCTCCCCTCTGATTGGCTGCTGCGGCGGCCAAGCCGCGGTGACGGACGCGCGCCGGCCTCGATGCTCGCACCGAACAGACGGCGGGGCGTGACGGCGTCGAAGGCTGTATTCGGCTGCGCCATGGCCCGGGGTCACCGGGGTGGCGCGTTGCCAAGCCCGCGTCGCGGCAGTCATTCGTGTGGCCCCCACAGCGATAGCGAGACCTTTCGCGCGGACCCCGCGCGCCCGAGAACTGCACGGCGAGCGCACTACGCCCGCGTCACCGCTCTTAGGCGACGAGGCCGAGGCCGGTACTGCGCCCGTCCTTCTGGCGTGGAGCGTTAGGGCGATGACGCTGCCTCTGGCCGTTGAGCCAATCGAGACGACTGAGTTCAATGAGCTACTTCAAAGGGTGGACCAGGTCCACGAGCTTGTTAGGCCAGCGCTGCCACACGCCGAATCCGTTTCGGGGGCAAAGCAAGACGAGTCGGCCCTTGAGCGTCGCGCGGCCTGGTACCAGGCACTGGAAAACGCGGTTCTGGACCTATCTGAGGCGCTGCCGCGCGGCGCGGAGGACTACGAGGCACGCAAGCTGTTTGAGTTCCTCATCGAACTTCGCCGCGCTATTGACGAGGACCCCGATGGTGAAGACAGGGCGCTCGGGGTTGAGCTCGTAACGATGCAGATTGCTGACGTCATTCGTCGTATCGAGCGACGACTCAACGCGACGGAGCTTGACGACCCGCGTCGCGCAGCAGACTTCGTCCTCGGCGTACTAGGCGAAGTCAAGGTCACCGATGTCGCGCGACTCCTCGGGGTGACCACAAAGACGATTGCTGCCTGGAAGGCAGGAAAGCCCGTGAGCCGCAACGCGGAGCGGGTCATACTCGTCGCGCATTTGCTGGACCTTCTGCGTAGCTCGATGACACCGACGGGGCTCGTCATGTGGTTTGACACCCGCCGCGCACAGCTGCGTGGGAAGACACCTCGTGTCATGCTCGATGAGGACTTGCCACTCGCGCGCCAGCGGTTGACGGCTCTGGCACGCGGAACCGCAGCAGGCCAAATCGCCGGCTGACCGCTCGGCTGGGCCACGGCCACCCCCACAACGAAGCGGGCACTATGCGCGGTCAATCAGCGGAGCGCTGCGAGCTCCCGCTCATCGATTGCATCCTCCTCGGTCGCGCCCACTCGGAGCGCCCCCGACCTTTCCTCGCGGACGACCCTGAGAACCGGCGTCCCGACACGTCTCGCGACCTTCCGGGCGGTCGGTCTCTCCTCCGTCTTCACCCGTGCCCAACCCACAAGGCGGCACATGAGCCTCGTGAGGAAACCACTCGACCGTGACTGAGCTACATCCGGCCTCGGCACAGCCGGCCCGTTCAGCCACGCATGAAGCTCCTGGTCGAAGCTCGTCGTGGCGGGCTTTGGCGATACAACTGACCCCGGCGGGCGACCGCGCGCTGCGACAGACATGACCTCAGGCCGTCGTTCCGGGAAGGCGGCGAGCAGTTCGGCTTGAAGCCAACTCGTGCAGCGGGTTGCCGCGCGAGCCAACGTCTCATTCACCTCTTGGTGCGGCGCGGCGCGACCGAATGCCGAGGCCGCCTCAAGTTGGGCGGTCATCAACAGCCAGACCTCATCGTGCCAACCCTCAGGCAGTATTCGCAGTACTTGCTTGGTAGAGAGGTCGCGGCAGCTTTCGGGCCGCTGGCGGTCAATCCGCGGGCAGCCTTGGCTTGGCCGGAACCACGTGGCCATACGCCAGCCATTGACCTGCTCGTGCACAACATCCAGTCGCGTGCTCGGCTCAAAGCGCCCTCGGTCGAAGCGTGTAAGTGCGACGCCTGGAGGCGCCAGCACAACTATCTGCGATGAGCGGACCGCCACGAACCACAAGCCGTCGTCGTGGGGGGACCGCTCGGGCTTCCAGCGCACGGTTAGTCCCCGAGGAGCGGACGCGCGAAGCCGTCGGCGGCGTCAGCGGATGCAGCAGCCGCAGAGCGCGAGCCGGCGCAGTTCACGAGGGGGAAGCGATGGGGGGCCTCGACGTGGCTGTGGTCCGCAAGCGGACGACGGGTAACGACTGGGGATGACGAGCGAAACGCGCACATAACGCCTCCTGTTGGTTGGTGGTTGAGCCCATTGAAAGCCAAAAACCGCCCATGAGTGGCGGGCGGCTTTCGATGCTGCCGCAGGGTACGGCGCTTATGCAAGGGCGTTCGCCTTACTCGGGCTAAATCGCCACACTCCGGGAAGAATCGGCACGGTTCGAGCGAAAAATCCGCATACCCGGACGCGCGACGCCCCCATTTGTCCCCATCTCCCCTATCGGGCGAACCGGAGCTTGACGTGGGGTGATGCGCCACACGATGATGGGACGTTCCACTGCGTTCCCGGGGGAGCCCATGCCTGACAACGAACTGCATCCGTTCGACGAGGCCGAGGACCTGCCGTCACCTGACCTCACCGAGGCCAGCGAGCAGGGCGCACTCTTCGTTCCCGAAGAGACCGCGCCTGATGTGCGACTGCCGGTCGTTCTCAGCAAGGTGGACCCGGCGCAGGCTAAGCGCCTGCTGGCCACGCCAAAGGCCTTTGCGGCTGCTCTCGTCGAGAGTGTCGATGCGTACGGGTTCGGGCAGTTCGCGGAGACGACCATCGACTTCGTACGCGACGGGCGCGCCGCTGAGGGGCTGAACGTGCAGGACCTGGCAGACGAAGCCCACGCGGGGCGCGGGCGTCTGATGGACCGGTTCACTGCCGATTGGCACGCTTTCGTAGGACTGGTCATCCGTGGATTGCTCGCGGCCGAAGAACGGAAAATCTTCTACGAGGAGCTGCGCAGTGTGTCTGTCGGGGTCCACCGCAACCACAAGGGCATGGGCAAGGAAAAGTGTCCGGGGTTCGACAACACCCTCCACCTGCTCGTGCTCTCAGGAGGACGCGCGGACAGGCACATCCCCTTCGACACCGAGGTCCTCACCACAGGCACACATGACGATTACACGTGCGAGCGCTGCAATCCCGACCGCATCACCGATTGGACCAAGAAGCTTGGTCAGCTGCCGCCAGGGACGCTGGGCGAACACGTTGAAGCGGTCTTAGGCCGCCAGCAGCGTGTGCGCGCGGAGGCCCTGCGGGCCATCAAGAGCCGACGCGAGGTGTTCACGTCCAACCTGACGTGGCGCAGCCTCGCGGCGGCGTTCTCTCCGTATCTCCTCATGCCTGGAATCGAGGCCGGTCCGCAGAACGTGGCCCACCGAAGCTATACGGACGAACTTCTCCCTGGGCGCGACGCTCACACGGTCGAGGCCGTTGCCGCGGTCAACCGTCGCGCTGTCCTTTACTGCGGCAGGCCTGACGGACAGGGCGAGCGAAACGCAGTCGCACGCTTCACGCCCCTCCAGGTCGGCCGCCTCCCGCTGACGTACGACCTAGGCATCTCGCGGCCCGAGAACGTCCAGTACTCCTGGTGCCCGAAGACCCTCCGTCTCGCCCGCCAGGTTGTGGGCCGCGGCGAACGGACGGAGCTTTGGCAGCTCGTCAACTTCGTCACCGAAGATGACCTGTGGCACGCAATATCTCTCGTCGAGCGCCATGAGCAGGCTCAGCTTCCCGATGCGTGCTTGGAACGCTGGGACAAGGATTGCGGACCGGGCTTCCTGAAGGCCCGGCATCCGCTGATGTGTTCTGGCTGCATCAGCCTGCTGAACACGGCCAACGCCGCGTTGGTTGAGGCCGACCGCAGGCGTCAGAGCCGCGGCGACCTGCCCTCGGCGTAGTCGCTACGCGCTACCCGAAGCCCTAAGGCGCGGCGGTGGCCCTGCCGCCGCGCCTCCCCGGTGCTCTACTTGAACGCCTCGCCGAGCGTTTGAGACCACGTCATCACGTGGGCTCCGCAGGCATCCGCGACTGCACGCACGACGGCTTCGCATCCGTCGAAGTCAGCTCGCGGGTCGGCCCCGATACCGATGCCGAAGAAGTAGAGCTGGATTCCTGCGAGCGCTGCGAGCCGCGGCTTCCACACGCGCGCGACCTCCTCGACCGTCTCGTTGCTGATGGGCCGCAGGCCGTAAACCCCGTCCCATAATCACGCCGTCCGTGGCCATCCCAGCCCGTAGCTTGCGCTCCGACCGCCTCGGGTCCGACGCGCGGAGCATCGCGACCGCGCGCAAGGCCGACAGCAGCGGCGAGCCCCCGACCATCGTGGGCTCGCGCAGCAGGGGCTCCAGCAACGTCTTCATCGCGGCCGCGTCGCCCTCGGCGACCCGCTTCTTCGTGGATGAGCTCTGAGGCGTCCCGCCGTCGTCCGCGTAGTCCTCGTGGATGCGCCAGCCCTTTGGCGGCAGGGGCGAGCCGTCCCAAGCGGCCGCGTACAGCGGGCCCTTGGCGAAGACCGCCTGGCTGGCGAACGCGGCCATGTCCGCGTGCCACTTCCACCGGTCCGCCTCAGCCGACGACGTGACATCCACGAGCAGGGCGTGCGCGTCCGGCGGGTCTTCGCCCTCAATCAGGTTCGCCACGTAGTCGATTTGGCCGGTCGCGGCGGCGAGGCCGAGGGCCCCGCCGCCGTAGATGAACAGCTCGCGACGCGTCAGCGTCATCACTTCACCTCCGTTTCATCGGGCCGGGTGCGGGCTCCACCCGCTCCGGAGAGGGGCGCCGTGAGCCCGGCGTTCTGCGCCTCAGGCGTACGGCGCTCCGTCGGCCAGGAGACCGGCTTCGGCGCGTCGTTGTACATCGCCAGGAAGTAGGCGATGCCCGCCGCGACGAGGCCGATGCCCGCGGTCGGCAGGTGGTCGAGGCCTACGAGGACGTGCACGCTGATGGCCACGACCAGCCCGGTGAGCGCCGCGGCTACCTTGGCGCGCTGCTCGCGCTTCCGCTGGCCCTCCACCAGGCCCAGCTCCTCGGCCAGGTCCGTGAACGCCTGGAGTCGGTAGCGGACGCCCTGGAAGATGCTCCGCCCGAACGCCCAGAGGTACTCGCCGAACAGAATCTCCTGGCGGCACCGGGCGGCGCTGCGGTCGTCGAGCGTGCCCTCCTCCTCGGCGGCTCTGATAGCAGCGGTCTTGGCCCCGTACTCGGCCTTGAAGGACTCGTCGACCTGGCCGCGGAGCCTGCCGACGTTCGCGTCAGCCTGGTCTACCTGAGCCAGGTGGTCCCGTTCCTCGTCGCGACGGTCGCGCCCATCGGCTCCGTAGCGCCACAGCGCGGCGCTCAGGCTCGCGACGAAGACCGCGAGGGCTTGTATCCAGCCGAGGAAATCCGGCGGGATGATGTCGTCCGCTGCCTGCTCCTCCAGGCCGAAGTTGCGGAAGACCGTCGTCGCGCTGAGCGCCACGCCGGCGAGCACCCCCGCGAAGACGAGCAGCCCCACGATGGCGAACAGCAACAACTGGGGGAGGTTCACCTTCCGCACCTCCCGAACCGTCCCGCCTACGAGCTCGCCGATGACGTGCCCGAACGCCGCGAACAGGGCCCCGAGGAACGTCGCCGTGAGCCAGTGCTGGATGTCGGTACCCGGCAGGACCATCAGCGCGAGCCCGATGAGCGTGATGTCCACGCCGGCAACGACCGCCAGCGTCGCCTTGTGCACATCCGTGGCCCGGTCGTAACTGCGGCGAATCAGCGAGTAGCCCTTGCGCTCCTCAGCCTTCTTCTTCGCCTCCTCGCGGTGGTGCTTGGCCTTCTCCTCCTCCGCCTCAATCTCCAGCTCCAGCCGCTTCCTGCGCGCCTGCTCTTCCTCCGCGCGGGTCCCGACCACCTTTTGCGTGCCCCGCAGGTCCGCGCGTTTACGCTCGGTCTCTTCCTTCACGCGCTGCTCGCGCCACTCAGCGGGCTTCATGCTGAGGTCGTGGAGGACAGCGTCGTCGCGGCACACGTCGTCGCCGTTGAGGTTCGTCAGCGCGAGCGAGGTGGCCGTGTCGCGAACCTCTTCGCGCATGAACTGCTGGTCGCCGGGCCCCGGGAAGGGGACCCGGCCGTCCGTCGTCGGGAAGGTGGTCACCGGAGTGGGCCCCGGTGCCTCCTTGCGACGGTTCCCCGACGCGGTTTCGTCAGGGCCTCGGCCATTACTGCTTGCGCCGTTCGTGCTGCCGTTCTCGACGCTCATCGCCCCACCTCCGCGACCAGGCCCTCGACGCGAGGGGATGACGGATATAGGGTGCTTCGTGACGGACTACTTGCGTTCATGGATGCCCTCCAGCACCGGGGCGCGGTGTTCGTTCGCGGCGCCGTCCAGAGCTCGAACCTCTGGGCGGCGTCATTCCGTTAGGTCAACTTTCGAGAGCCTCTCGCGCCTACTCGGCCCCCTTCCGGCGCGCGTCGCTGTATTGCTCTGATTGTTGCGCCTGTCGGAGCCTGAAAACCCGGGTCGGGCAACGCGGGGATAGTTCGTCACGAGAGGGCCGGTGCGGTGTCTATTTCCACGTCGAGTGCGGTGCGCTGACCGCTCGTCGGGCGCATCTCGCAGGAAATACGCACCCGAGTCAATCGCTGTGCGGTTGGTCCTGACAGGACTCCCGGGCGGTGACGGATTCGGATGGCTGAGGTCATGACGGGACGCGAGGGCCCCGCAGAGCACCGGCGTCATTGGTTCGTCAAGGCATCAATTGAGGCATCAATTTGAAGCAAACTGGCCGATCCCAAGTGCGGCAAAACCCGCATAACAAAGCTAAATCCGACCCAACCTGACCCCCTCAAGGCGGTTGTGGTCCAGGCGGTCGCGGGTCGAGTCCCGTCGCTCACCCTAAGCCCCTGCAGACTGAGCTATTTACCGCGCACAGAGCTGCCTTGTAAGGGATCCAGGCGGTCGGCGATCCGACTTCATCGCCCACCTGGCAGTAAGCCTCGCATAGCGGGCGCTTCCCTCTACGTGGCCCCACACGTGCGGCCAAGGCATCAATAAGGCATCAATTTTCCGCCACGCCTTGCACCTCGCGCAGCCGTGCGGCCCGGCGCAACCAGACACTCTTCAGGACGTTCTGCGCAGACGGCGCGGCGACGGCATCGATGTAGACGTCGCTCGTAAACCAGTCCTCAGGCCCCTTCTGGGTGTCGATGCTGCTCCGGGTGATCTCCATCACTCCGCCCTTTCGATCGTGGCGCTGAACTCCCCGCTCTGGCGTGCGAGCTCGTCGAGGTCGCCCTCGAACTCGCCGATCCGCACGATGCCGTTGAAGGCCGGGGCCTCGTCGTCGTAGTAGAGGACCAGGTCACCGTCGGGCGCCCAGTAGCCGATGTCTCCAGCGGCAGGGTCGTGCCCCTCGGGCGCACCGTCGAGCGATAGCTCGCGAGGAAGCGGTGCGGTCTTCTCCGCGTTGTTGTGATCGCGAAAGGTAAGCGTCAGCGGGAGCTGGGCGGCGAGATCTTGCGCGGTCGCATCGCCGTCGAGCCGGGCGGTGAGCTGCGAGTCGCCGAAGGTGATGCGTACGGGCGTGCCCTCCGCGGGATTGGTGTCTCGCTCGCGGTTCGGGTCCGGGGACGGGGCCGGAGCGGTCGTCTCGGGAGCATCGGCTGCCTCGTCGCCGCCCCGTCCGAGTCGCCGCAGGCCGACAGCGAGACGGCGGCGAGCAGGACGAGGACGAGCGCGTGCACAGCGTGGCGCGCTGGGTGGGACCGTCGCGAGGTGGAGGAGTGGCTCAGCATGGCCAAATCCTTTCTGTCGTGGTCATTGGGCGGTGTAACCGCCATCGATCGGAAGCGCGATCCCGATCACGAAGCTGACTCCTGGGCTGGAGAGCCAGAGCACGGCGGCGGCGATCTCGTCCGCGTGCCCCAGTCGGCCGATCGGCCACGCGGTCGCGGAAGTCGTAGACCGGCTTCAAGCCATCGTCCCCGTAGGGGTATCGAGGCTGGTTGCCGTGAAGCGAGCCAGCTCCTCGAGCAGTAGGTCTTGGAACCGCTCGTCGAGGACGCTCGGGGCCGGCTCCGCGCGGCGCTGGCGATGCCAGTAGCCGCCGGAGGTGCGCGCCTCCGGATCGTCGCTGGTCGCGAGCCACACCTGCGTGAGGTGCCCGAGCCGCAGGTCGTCGGGCGCACCGGGGCCACCCATCCTCGTGCGCACCCAGCCCGGGTCCACCGCGTTGCTGAAAACCTCCGGCCATATCCGGGCGACGGCGGCGGCCAGTGTGGTGACGTAGAGCTTGCTATCCGAGTAGGAGTCCGTCACGCGGCCGCCGCTCCAGTCCATGCCGGTGAGGCTGGGTCGCCCCCCGCGGTGCATGCTGCTGCTGAGGTAGACCAGGCGCTTGGGGCGATGGATGAGCGCGGTGAGCAGGTACGGGGCGACCACGTTGACGGGCAGGACGCTCGATCCTGAGATGACGCCGGCGTTGTGAATCACGGCGTCCATCTGCCCGAGGCGGTTCACCTGGTCCGCGACGTCGCGCGTCTCCTCGAGCCGGGACAGGTCGCCGACGACGGTCGCGGCACCGCGGTCCACGAGGTCGCCTAAGGCGGCGAGCCGGCCGTGGTTCCGTGCGTGGACGACAACCCCGTGCCCCTGCTCGAGCAGCGTCTGCGCGGCCGCCCGTCCGAGACCGTCGGCGGAGCCGGTTATGAAGACGCGCGCCGCCCGCGTGCTCACGCCGAGCCGCCCGCCTCGACCGCCACGAACGGACGTACAGGTCGTCGCGCTCGCGAGTCACCCACGTCGTCCCTCGCCTACCAGGGCTGGTTGGCCGGGCCCACCGTGAACTCGTTGATCGTGGTGTCCTCGGGCTGGTCGATCGCGAACGCCACGACGTTGGCGATTCGGTCCGGCGAGATCCCGTACTGCTCGTAGATGTCCTGCATCGAGTCGGCGGTGTTCTTGTCTTCGATCGTGCCCAGCAGCTCGGTGTTGATCGCAGCGGGGTAGATCGTCGCGGTGCGGATGTTCGTCCCCTCCGTGGCGGACTCCATGCGTAGGACCTCCATGAAGTCGCGCACGAACCACTTCGTTCCGCCGTAGACCGCGCCGCCGGGGTAGGCCTTGAGCCCGGCGACCGACGAGTTCGCGATGACATGTCCGGACTTCTGCTCGATGAACGTGGGGAGCACGGCCGCGACGCCGTTGAGGACGCCCTTGATGTTCACGTCGACCATCTGGTGCCAGTCATCGGTCCGCAGCGCGGACAGTGGGGAGTTCGGCATGAGGCCGGCGTTCAGGAAGACGACGTCGACGCCGCCAAAGGTCTCCTTGGCGAGTTGCACGATGTCGTCGTTGTCCGACGGCCTGGTCACGTCCAACTCCTTGGAGACGGCCTCGCCGCCGTCGTTCTCGATCTCGTCGACGATCTGCTTCAGCTTGTCTTCGCGCCGCGCGCCCAGCACGACCTTCGCGCCGTCGCTCGCGAGCTGCTTCGCGGTCGCCTCGCCGATTCCGGACGATGCGCCTGTGATCACCACTACTTTGTCCTTGATCATGGGTGGCCCTTCGCGTTGTTGATCTAGGTGCCGGTACACCGTGGCAGCGAATTCACGAGGGTGGGAGGGCTGCTTGACCCAGGTACTGCCAGGACACCCCAGCGCCGCGCGGACGGGTCTAGCCTCGGCGTGTGGACAGCAGAAGTGAGATCCGCGACTTCCTTACCTCAAGGCGAGCGAGGATCACGCCCGAGGACGTCGGGCTGACCACCTACGGGGCGCGACGCGTCCCGGGGCTGCGCCGCGAGGAGGTGGCGACCCTGGCCGGCGTCAGCGTCGACTACTACAACCGGATGGAGCGCGGCAATCTCGCCGGCGCGTCAGACAGCGTGCTCGATGCCCTGGCTCGCGCCCTGCGACTCGACGAGGCAGAGCGTGCGCATCTCTACGACCTCGCGCGCGCTTCGGGGCCGAGTGCTCGGCGCCGCCGCCGATCGCCGAAGCAGAACGTCCGTCCCAGCGTGCAGTGGATGCTCGACTCGATGACCGGCTCAGCGGCGATCGCAGAGAACGGACGGCTCGATGCCGTTGCGACGAACCGGCTCGGGCGGGCCTTCCACTCACACCTCTTCGGCGGATCCGGCGGCCCGGTCAACTTCGCCCGCTTCGTGTTCCTCGACCCGCGCGCCAAGGAGTTCTTCGCCGATTGGGAGCGCGCGGCCCACGACACTGCTGCGCTGCTCCGCTCCGAGGCCGGGCGCGACCCCTTCGACCGAGGCCTCTCCGACCTCGTCGGCGAGCTATCGACACGGAGTGAGGAGTTCCGCGGCTATTGGGCCGCGCACGACGTGCGTCTGCACAACACAGGCGAGAAGCGCTTCAACCATCCGATCGTCGGCGAGCTCGAGCTGAGCTACAACCGGGTCGAGCTCCCCGGCGACCCCGGTCTTACCATCGTCGCCTACACGGCGGAGCCCGGTTCCAAGTCTGCGGACGCCTTCGGCTTGCTCGCCAGCTGGGCGGCAACAGAAGAGGCACGCGACGCCGTCTCCGGGGAAGCCGGACCGTAAAGCCGGCGAGCCGTTGAGGCGCGTCGGGCTGCGGTGCCCTCCACTAGGCCGTCGCACGGATCGTGCTCACCAGACCCAGACCGCGTCGCCGCCCTACGGGGCGGCTGGGGTGGGTGGCCGCGGTCAGCCGCTTAGGCGATCTGACGACCGGCCGTGAGATCGCGCGTGACGCCTACCGCCGCGCGCTGCCCCGTGGCGATGGCCTGGCTGACGGCTTGCGGAACCGTGACGAGGTCCCCGGCGGCGTATACGCCCTCGACCGAGGTGCGACCGAACTTGTCCGCCGTCAGCAGACCCTGGTCGTCGCGTTCGATCGGCAGATGTGCAAAGGCGGCGTCGCGCGGTACGACAGGCGCCGCGACGAAGAGGACGTCGCGCTCGACTTCGTTGCCGTCGGCCAGGACCACGGCTCGCAGCGCGCCGCCTTCCGAACGGACTCCCGCGACGGCGTCGAACACCTCGACGTCGGCCGACAGGGCCTGTACGAGCGGGAGGAACTGTGCCGCATGTTCCTCGCTCGCGGTCAGCACGCCGATCCGGCTCTCGCGCACCTCCCAGCCGTGACAGAAGGGACAGTGGATGACGGAAGTCCCCCACAGCTCGGCGGCACCGGGGATGTCCGGGAACGCGTAATCGCCCCCCGTGGCGAGCACGACCGCGCGGGCAGCGAGCACGGTCCCGGCGGCGAGAGTGACGGTGCGGTCCCCGCCGACCCTCGTCACCTCGCCGTCGACCAGGCGTACCGACGGCAGCTCGGCTAGCTGCTCGCGCCCCTTCGCCAGGAGGTCGAGCGGGGCCAGATCGTGCGCGCCGAGCAAACCGCCGATGGCGTGCGCGGGCGCGTTGCTCGGGCTTCCGGCGTCGACCACCACGACGTCGAACCGCATCCGCCCGAGGGTCAGTGCGGTCTGCAGCCCAGCGCTGCCACCGCCGACGACTACGACGTCAGTGTCCATGGACCCGAACGCTATTCGCATTGTGTGACCGAACGCGATCGAGCAGGACGGCGCGCACGCCCTCTTCTCGGTGCCCGGCTGCGTGACGTAGCCTGTCCCCACGACGACGGCCCCCGTGAAACGACTGGCGAGCGCGCACGACCACAAGGTCGAGGCGGTGTGCGCGCAAGTGCGCGACCTCGCCGCGCTCGGGCGGCCCGTCCACATCCGGAAGGGCGGCGTGCACCACTTCGTGCCGCAGCCGCGCGACACGCGTTTCACAGGCCACGCCGTCGACATCTCGGCACTGAACGCGGTGCTGGACATCGACCTCGATGCGCGAACGTGTACCGCGGAGCCGGGGGCGACGTTCGCCGACGTCGTGCGCCACACACTCGAGCACGGACTGCTTCCGAAGGTGGTACCGGAGCTGGAGGGCATCACGCTTGGCGGGGCGGTGGCCGGCTGCTCTGTCGAGTCGATGTCGTACAGGTATGGCGGGTTCCACGACACCTGCCGCGAGTACGAGGTCGTGACGGGCGGCGGCGAGCGGCGCACGCTCGGCCCGGAGGACGAGCTGTTCCACATGCTCCATGGCTCGTACGGCACGCTCGCCATCCTCACCCGTGTCGTCTTCGAGCTCGTTCCGGCGGCCCCCTTCGTCGCGCTGACCTACCACCATCACCGCGACTTCGCCGCCTTCGAGGACGACATGCGCGAGCGCTGCGCCGCCGGCGACTTCGACTTCGTCGACGGGATCGTCCACGGTCCCGACCACCTCGTCCTGTGCCTCGGCCGCTTCGTCGACCGCGCCCCCAGCGTGTCCAGCTATCGCGGCACCGGGATCTACTACAGGAGCACCGGAGAGCTCAGTGAGGATCACCTGTCGACCTTCGACTATTGCTTTCGATACGACACGGAATGCCACTGGCTCTCGCGGACCGCCCCGCCGCTCGAGTGGAGGCTCGTGCGACGGTTGGTCGGTCGTTGGTTCCTCGGCTCGGAGAACCTCATCCGCTGGAGCGAGCGTCTCGGGCTGTTGCTCGGGCGGTTCACGCGGCGCCCCGACGTCGTGGTCGACGTCTTCATCCCGCTTCGCCGGTTCGCCGAGTTCTGGCAGTGGTACGAGAAGGAGCTCGACTTCTGGCCGCTGTGGGTCGTGCCATACAGGGTCGAGCGGCCGTACCCGTGGATCGCGCCCGCGCATGCCGCGGGCCTGGCCGGCGACCTCATGGTCGATTGCGCGGTCTACGGCAAGCGCAACAACGAGCGCGACGTCGACTGGTCGCAGGCGATCGAGGAGAAGACCTACGAGCTCGGGGGGATCAAGACGCTCATCTCACGCAACCACCACACGCCCGAGCGGTTCTGGCAGATCTACGACCGTGAGCGATGGGAGGCGGCGAAGCGGGAGCTCGACCCCGGCGACCTGTTCAGCCATCTGTACGACAAGTTCCACGTGGCCGACTCGTAGGGGCGGTCATCAGGATGGCCTCGTCGAGCCGCTGTCGCTCCAGGGAGCCAGATCCGACCCGACCTAACCCCCCAGTCGGCTGTCGCTACTGGTCGACGCGCCGCAATGCCATGCGGACGAACGAGCCCACCGCCATCATCAGGCGCAGCCCCATCAGCTTCCGGCGCACGCTGTAGATGTCCGACCATCCGGTGGTGATCGAGCAGCGCGCCGACCTCATCCACCGGCCGAGCGCCAGCCTGATTCTGCGTGGCGACATGAACCCGTCATCGGTTGCCGCGTGGGCTCCCTTGAGCGTCTCGATCCGGAAGATCGGCATGAGCCGCTCCTGCTCGGCGTCGATGGTTCCACATGGCGGGGCTTGGACACCACGCGCGCGTGATGGCCATCCGTCCCGCGGCTACCATTGCGTTCATAAAAGGAACCAAGGGATTCCGTGCCTGACCATCGCTACCACCAGTACTGCGCCTTGGCTCGCGCGCTCGACGTCGCCGGCGATCGGTGGACGCTCTTGATCGTGCGCGAGCTTCTGCCTGGCCCGCGGCGCTTCACCGACCTGGTCGAGGGGCTGCCGGGCATCAGCCGCAAGCTCCTCACCGACCGCCTGCGCGATCTCGAACGCGACGGCATCATCGCCCGCCGCGAGCTTCCACCTCCCGCCGCCCGCCAGGTCTACGAGCTGACCGACGACGGGCGCGACCTGGCTTCGGCAATGGCGCCGCTGATCGGCTGGGGCGTCGGGCGGATGGGCGAGCTCGAACCAGAAGACACCTTTCGCCCCCGCTGGGCCGCCGTGGGCATGGCAAGCCTCGCCAACCGCGAAGCCGCCGCGGGCGTCCGCGAGACATTTCAGTTCCTCGTGGGCGATTCGGCCTTTCACTTCGTCGTCGACGACGGCACGATCGAGCTCCACGACGGTCGCGCGGAGGATCCCGGCGTCGTCTGGACCGCCGACGAGGAGACGTTCGCGGAGATCGCCTCTGGGAGGCTCGCCGCTTCCTCGGCGATCGCGAGCGGCGCCCTCACCATCGCTGGTGACAAGAAGGCCACGAAACGGCTTGGCGAGATCTTCGGCCGTAGGCAGATATTCACCCACGCGAGGGAGGTCGCCACCGGCGGACAGGCGTCGGAGCGATGAATCGACGACGTCGGGCACCCTTATCGCGCGGTCAGCCACTCGGATAGCGCCTGCCCGATGAGGTCAGGGCTGTCCTCCTGCAAGTAGTGCAGGCCCGGGACGGTCACCTCGGTCTGCACGGGCCAAGCTCGGCAGAGGTCGCGCGGCCGGCCAATGAGAATCGCGCCCGGATCGCCGTTGATGAACAGCTTGGGGATCTCGAACTCAGCCATCCGCTCGCCGTAGCGCTCGACGATCTCAACCAACTCGGCCGGCTCGCCCTCGATCGGCACCTGTCGCGGCCAGGACAGGGTCGGGCGGCGATCTTCACCGGGTTCTGCGAACGGGCGCCGGTACTCAGCCATCTCCTCCTCGCTGAGCTCACGCATCACCCCCGCGGGCAAGGCCCCCTCGACGAACACGTTCCTCTCGAGGACCAGCTCCTCCCCGGCGTCGGAACGCAGGGCGCGGAAGAACGAGGCCGCGGTCTCCCCCCAGTCGTCCAGGTTGTCGACCGGAGCGACGATCGCCTCCATGTACGCGATCCCGGCGACTCGGTCGGGATGACGACATGCCCAGTCGAACCCGAGCGCCGATCCCCAGTCATGCACCACGAACGTCACACGCTCGCCCAGTTCGACGCGCTCGAGGAAGCCGTCGAGGTAGCGGCGGTGTTCGAGGTAGGTGTACGAGTCGGGACCCGAGTCGCCGAGCTTGTCGGAGTCGCCCATCCCGATCAGGTCAGGGGCGATGCATCGCCCCTGGTCTGCGACGTGCGGGATGACGTTGCGCCACAGATACGACGAGGTCGGGTTGCCGTGCAGGAAGACGATCGCGTCCCCCGCCCCTCGTTCGTGGAAGGCGATTCGCTTGCCGTGGACCGCCTGATAGCGCTTGCTGAGTGGCTGCTCGTTCACGGTCCCCTCCATCGCCGCCGCCGCCGACCGCTGGTTTAGATTCTGTACCCTACAATATTCGACGGGTACTAGGCGCGAGCGGAGAAAGGAACGCGATGCGGTTCATCGAGCCGGTCAGGCAGGACGAGGCAACGGGGCTCGTGGCGCAGACATACGACGCGGTCAAGATGCACATGGGGGGGCCGGCGGTCGTGCGGAACGGACCGTTCTTGGCCCATTCTCCGGACCCCGAGCTGCTGGCCGCCTTCTGGAACCTCGCGTACGAGACCGTCCTGGTGGACGGCAGGATCCCGCGCGCCGACAAGCATGCGATCGCGGCGATCGTGTCGAAGATCAACGAATGCCAGTTCTGCGTCGAGGTGCATTCGTATCTGAGCGGGCTCGAGGGCGAGGGCAGCGATACAGAGCTTCTGATGAACGGGCTCGCGGAGCGGATCACGGACGCGGGCCGACGACGGCTGGCCGAATGGGCGGCCGCAACCCGCGACCCCTCGAGCCAGACAGCGCGCAAGCCGCCGTTCACCGCCGAGGAGGCCCCGGAGGCGATCGGGACCGCGGTCGCCTTTCATTACACCGATCGGGTCGTCTCGTTCTTCCACGGAAGCGACGGGATCGACCCTGGCGACACTCCTGTCGAGGTGGTGGCAAGCCTTACTCAGGCCGCGGTCGAACGCGAGCGCGAACCTGGCGGCTCGCTCCTCCCGGTGACCGATGCGCGGCTGCCGGAGGACCTGAGCTGGGCGATCTCGTCTCCCCACATCGCTGCCGCTTTCGCGGGCTTCGTCGCAACGGTCGAGGCTGCCGGCGAGGCGGTCCTCGACGAGTCGGAGCGGGCCTGCGTCGCCGCCGCGATCGAGGCTTGGGACGGGAGCGAGCCTCCGCTCGGGAGCCAGTGGATCGACGAGGCGCTGACCGGACTCGAGCCGGCCTCGTCGCAGGCACGTGCTCGTCTCGCTCTCATGGCGGCTCTCGCCCCTCACCGAGCCGACGAGGCCACCGTCGAGGCCTTCAGGCGCGAGCGGCCGCATGACCGCGAACTGGTCGACGCCGTGGCCTGGTCGGCCTCCCGCGCCGCTCGCCGCATCGGCTCCTGGCTGGGAGCCACAGAAGCAGTGAGTGTCGCTGACCTCTAGTCAGTCGAACGGTTGGCGGTCGAGCGGTTCAGGTCGCCGACCATGCGCGCGGCGGCGGGCTCGAGGTCCGCGGCGAGGTCGACGAGCGGCTCCGACAGCTCGCGCAGCGCGGGTCCTTGTTCGGCGCGCTCGGCGGCCTGTCCGACCGCCAGCGTGACGGCGATGAGCCCCGCGAGCGGACGGGCCATGAGCCAGAGCTCGCGGATCTTCCCCTCCGCGTCGAACTCGAGGAGCCATGTGACCTTGACCTGCTTGCCGAGCACCCGCGCGTCCCCGACAAGCACGTGCGAGTGCTCGTCGCCCAGGTCGTGCGTGTACTCGGTCTCCTTGAACAGATCAAGCGCGATCGCGAGGATCGCGGCGGCCGAGTCGCGCCCCTCGAACCCCGGCTCGGTGATGAGCTTCAAATGCCTGGCGGAACGGATCCGGCTTCATCTGCTTCCTCCCTCTGGAGTCGTGGTTCACCGTCACGCCCAGCGGGCCGCACGGCCATCGTCACGCGCGCGAGCGCGCACACGCGCCCGTCGTCGTCGGTGATCTCGACCTCCCAGACCCAGGTGGTCCTGCCCCGGTGCCGCGGACGGGCGACCGCATTCAGGTGACCCTGGCTGACCGGTCGCAGCAGGCTCGTGTCGTTCGACTGCCCCACGGCGGTCATCCCGCGGTCGACCACCGCCCGGTAGGTCGCGGGTGAGCAGACGCTCTCCGCAAGCGTCGCGAAGACGCCGCCGTGGACCACGCCGAACGGCTGCTTGTGGTGGTCCTCCACGGCGATCCGGGCGCGGGCCTCGTCTGGTCCCAGGTCGAGCCACTGCGTTCCGATGTGGATGTCGAAGGGGCTCGGGATCGCCAGACGGTCGCCGTCGCTGCCGGCGGATGCGGAGCCCGGGTGGTTGCGATGCGCAGACATGTAGTTGCCTTCGAAAATCTCATAGTACAGTTTCTAAACGAAACCGGGTCGCGGCCGGGGTGTCACGCCTCGACGAGCGCGGCGCTCGCGAACGCGACCGAGAAAGCGCGGCACCAGATCACGACGCTCGCGTCGCGTAGAGGGAAGTCCTCAGGCACCTCGTACTGCTGGTCGCCCTTGTTGCCCTTCAGCGCACCGAGGTCCTCGTAGTCGACCACGTCGGACTCGTCGTCGACTCGCCCGCGCACCAGGTACACCCGCAGGTCGGGCCCGTTGTCGACCTCGAAGTCGGTGAGCGTCAGGAAGCGCCCGCGGCCGCGCGCGTCGATCACCTGCGCGCGTCCCTCACCCGGGTGGGCCAGGGAGCGGAAGCTGCCCTCCGAGAGCAGGACGTTCCGCGGGCGCGGCGCTCTGCTTCCGCTGCTGCTCGCGGGCGTCCGCTCCTGCTCCGATGCCATCACCACGGTCTCGTCCACCTCGTCGTCGAGGAACACCGACATCGAGAGGTAGGCACCGAGCGCCCCTGCCGTCACGACGTACGCCGCGATCACGGGCAGGCGAAGCTCGCGCGAGCGCACGCCGATCGCGAGGCAGATCAGGCCGGCGAGCCCGATCCAAAGGCCGGTCAGCACCATCGACACGCCGAAGTCGTTCGTGATCCTGCCGCCGGCGATCCACACCCCGGCGAGCAGCAGGACCGCGACCGCGACGGCCGCGAGGAGTCCGCGCAGGAGCCTCATGCCACGACCGGGACCTTCGCCGGCGCCAGCTCGAGCAGCGCGTGCATGAACGCCTCCGAGAACGTCGGGAACGGCTGGATGGTGTCGGCCATGACGGCGATCGGCACCCGCGCGCGGATCGCGAGTGTCGCCTGCTGGAGCCACTCGCCCGCCTCGGGCCCGAGCGCGTAGGCGCCGGTGAGGTACTCGCCGTCGGACACGAGAGTCAAGAAGCCCGGCTTCTCCGCGTACGCGCGCGTGTAGGTGGCCGTGCGCGGGACCTCGGAGAGCGGCACCGTGACCGCGCGCTCGCCGTCCGCCGCGCCGACCGCCGCCGCCTGCGGGTCGCTGAACACCACCCGCGGCACGGCGTCGTAGCTGGTCTCGGCGTGCCCGCCGAGGATGTTCGCAGCGGCCACGCGGCCCTGGTACTTGCCCACGTAGGTGAGCGGCCAGACGCCGGTCACGTCGCCGATCGCCCAGACTCCTTCGCCCGCGGACATGCGCGCGTCGACCTGGACGTCGCCGCGCTCGCCGAGCTCGATGCCGGCGTTCTCGAGGCCGAGCCCGGCCGTGCGGGGCCGGCGGCCGGTCGCCACGAGCAGGCGGTCGCCTGT
>JALZEZ010000338.1 GCA_030861775.1 Actinomycetota bacterium | reverse complement strand
CTGCTGGGGCTGTCCGGCCCGGCCGGCGCGTCGGAGTACACGAAGAGCCTCGCCAAGAAGGTCGAGCGCGAGGTGGTGTACGTGGACCCCAGGGCGCGGCCGCGGGTCTCGCAGGGCGAGGCGGGCAGGATCCGGCTGCGCATCCTCGACAAGGCGATCGGCCGGATCAAGGTCGTGGTGGTGCCCGAGCGGCGCGCGGTGAAGGAGGGCGGTGCCACCGGGCTCGGCACGAAGATCGGCCGCGACCTCGACTTCCGCGGCACGCTGATGGTGGTGGCCGGCTCGACCACCTTCACGCTGACCACGCACCCGGACTCGTCGCAGACCGCCGCCGCGACGCAGGAGGCCTTCAACCGCAACAACCGCAAGTCGCGCGGCGCGCAGATCCTGGCCGCCGTCGACGCCATCGCGGCCGTCGACCCCGGGCCGAGCGCCGACCTCCAGCGCGCCGCCGGGCCGGGCGCGCCGTCGGTCCCGGTCGGCGACGGCAGCGGCGGCGCCTTCGACGACGTCGCCGACGACATCGGCGACACCGTGAAGCTCACCACGATCGTCATCGGCTTCGTGATCGCGCTGCCGTTCCTGATCTTCGTCTTCGTGATCGTCCGCGGACTCATGCGCCGCCGGCGCGAGCAGGAGGAGGACTGGGACTTCGCCCGCGAGACGCTGCGCAACGAGCTGATCGCGCTGGGCGACGAGATCCGCGCGCTCGACATCGACAGCTCGATGCCCGGCGTGAACCAGATGGGGGTGGCCGACTACCAGGCCGCCGTCGAGCACTACGACCGGGCCAACACGGCCCTCCAGCGCGCCGAGGAGAACCCGCGCCTGCGCGTGGCCGAGGCCCGGGCCGCGCTGAAGGAGGGCCGCCGGCGGATGTCCGACGCCAAGGTCAGGCTGGGGGTGACGCCCATCCCGTGAAACGCTCCCTCGTCCTCGCCCTGCTGCTCCTCGCCTCCCTTGGCGCCGCCGTGGCCGACGCGCGCGAGTACGAGGCCGAGGTCCGCCGCACCTCCGGCGGCGTGCCGCACATCAAGGCCGACAGCTACGCCGACCTGGGCTTCGGCTACGGCCACGCGTTCGCCCAGGACCAGCTCTGCACGCTCGCGGACACGATCGTCACGGTCAGGGCCGAGCGCTCGCGCTTCTTCGGCGCCGACAAGGGCTGGGGCGAGACCAGTCAGATCAACAACCTCAAGAGCGACTTCTTCTTCCAGCGCATCAAGGACATGAAGACGGTGGAGAGGCTGGTCGCGCAGAAGCCGCCACGCGGCCCGCTGCCGGAGGTGCGCGCGACGATCCGCGGCTTCGTGGCCGGCTACAACGCCTACCTGCGCCGGACCGGCGTGGACGACCTCCCCGACTCGCGCTGCCGCGACGAGCCCTGGGTCCGCCCCATCAGCGAGATGGACATGTACCGGCGCTTCTACATGCTCGCGCTGCGGGCCAGCTCGGTGAACTTCCTGACCAGCTTCGTCGACGCCGCGCCTCCGGCCCGAATCCAGCGCCGGCGGGCCGCCCCCAGCGCCGCGGAGCTGCGCGCGCGGATGGCCGACGACCCGATCCTCGGCCTCGACCCGAGCGGCCTCGGCAGCAACGCGTTCGGCATCGGGCGCGACCTGACCACCAACGGCCGCGGCGCGGTGCTCGGCAACCCGCACTTCCCATGGCACGGCCACGAGCGCTTCTACGAGTCGCACCTGACCATCCCGGGCCGGCTCGACGTGAGCGGCGCCTCGCTCCTGGGCGCGCCGGTGATCAACATCGGCACCACCCGCGGCGTGGCCTGGAGCCACACGGTCTCGACCGCCCGCCGCTTCACGCCCTACGAGCTGAGGCTGGCCGACGGCGACCCGACCAGCTACGTGGTCGACGGCGAGACCGAGAAGATGACGCTGCGCACGGTGAGGGTGCGCACCAGCGGCTCTGAGACGGCCAGCCACACCTTCTACGAGACCCGCTGGGGCCCGGTGTTCGTGAACCCGGCGAACTTCTTCCTCTGGACGAGCCAGAACGCGTACGCCTTCGCCGACGGGAACGCCGACAACCTGCGCATCCTCAACGTCTGGGCGCTGATGAACCGGGCCCAGAGCGTGCGCCAGCTCAAGGCGGCGCAGGACCGGGCGCAGGGCGTGCCGTGGGTCTACACGACCGCCGCCGACTCGCGCGGCGAGGCCTACTTCGCCGACCACTCGGTGGTGCCGCACGTGGACAGGGCGAAGGTCGAGCAGTGCGTGAGCTCGGACTTCGCGAAGGGCGTGCTGGCGGCCGCGAACCTGCCGGTGCTCGACGGCTCGCGCTCCGAGTGCGTGTGGGGCCGCGACAGCGATGCGCTCGGGAACCGGGTCTTCGGCCCGCGCAAGGTGCCGCTGACGTTCCGCACCGACTACGTGGAGAACTCGAACGACTCCCACTGGATGCCGCACCCGACCGAGCGGCTCGAGGGCTTCCCGCAGATCTGGGGCGCGGAGCGGACCATCCGCAGCCTGCGCACCCGGATGGCCTTCCGGATGATGGAGGAGCGCCGCGCGCGCGGGGACAAGGTCTCGGTCGGCGAGATCCAGAAGCTGATGTTCAACAACCGCATCCTGTCGGCCGAGCTGGGCCGCGACATCGTCGTCTCCGAGTGCCGCGCCGACCCCACCGAGACGCTTCCGGACGGCCGCGAGGTGGACCTCACCGAGGCCTGCGACGTGCTGGCCGCCTGGGACCTCCGCGCCGACCTCGACTCGCGCGGCGAGATCCTCTGGTTCGAGTTCTGGGACCGCTTCAGCCAGGTGCCGCTCGCCGACCGCTACGAGGCCCAGTTCGACCCGAACGACCCGATCGGCACGCCGCACACGCCGCGGCGCGGCACCCCGATGCGCCAGGCGCTGGCCGACGCGGTGCGGGACATGCGCGACGCGGGCTCGCCGCTGAACGCCTCGGTCGCCGAGCGCCAGGCCGAGGTGAAGGGCGACGACCTGATCCCGATCCACGGCTGCCAGGGGTTCCAGGGCTGCTTCAACGTGATCGAGCCGTTCCGGCTGGCGGCCGGCGACCTGCGCGACATCCGCACCGGATCGAGCTTCGTCATGGCCGTGCAGTTCGGCTCGCGCGGACCCGCCGGCCGGGCCATCCTCACCTACTCCCAGTCGGAGAACCCGGACTCGCCGCACTTCGACGACCAGACCCGGCTCTACTCGCAGAAGCGGTGGCTGCCGATGCGCTTCAGCGAGCGCTCGATCCGCAAGGACCCGGACTACAGGGCCCGGACGGTCCGCGGCTCCGACTAGCGGCCCTGGAGCCGCCGCGCCGTGCGGCTGAAGGCGGCGAAGGCCGGCTTCGCCACCACGGCGCCCGCCTCGAGCCGGCGCAGCCCGGCGTAGTCGAACGGGTACAGCCGGTCGCGCTCGCGCGTGAGCCACGTGTACCAGTAGACGCGCTCGATCCGCAGCGCCCGGCGGCGCGCGGCGAGGTACGGAAGCGCCTGGGCCACGCGCGCGGCCTGGCCGCCCTCGGTCATCTCGTAGCCGTAGATGGGCGGCGTGCGCCCCTTGGCGGAGGGCCAGCTCAGCTCGGTCACGAGCAATGGCTTGCGCGCGTCGCCGTTCGCGCGCATGACGGTGCGGGCGGCCGACAGCAGCTTCCCCACCCCGGCCACGTGCAGCGTGAACGGGTGGACCGCCACCACGTCGAACAGCCTGCGGCCGCCGGCCCGGTAGATCTTGCGCAGCGCGCCCGGGCTGTCGTACACGAGGCCGGCGAGGACGACGCGCGCCTTCGGGTCGACCCGCCGCAGCGCCGGCCCGGTGGCCGCGAGCAGCGCCACGTAGCGCTTCACCCACGGCTGGTCGAGCCAGAAGCCGGTCATCGTCGGCTCGTTCCACACCTGCCAGTCGCGGATCGGGATCCGGCGCAGGTCCGGGTGCTCGTCCCAGAACGTCCCGGCCGGCCCGTAGCGCGCCGCCAGCACGGCCGCGAAGGCCCCGAACAGCTTCGGGTCCGAGGGCGGCGAGGCGAACGCGCCCGGGTGGCGGGCGGCCCAGTACGGCGGCCACAGGAGCACGGGCATCACCTGGATGCCGTGCCGCGCCGCGGCGGCCACCAGCCGGTCGGTCTCGCCGAACGCGTACGGGCGCCCGCCGACGTCGATGAACGCCCCGCGCGCCGCCTCGGGGATCTCGTCCCAGCTCGCGTACGGCTGGATGCGCGCCCAGAAGAAGCTCATGCGGATGCTGCCGGCACCCGCGCCGGCCATCGCGCCCACCTCGTCCTCGGCGGTGGTGCCGGCCGTAGCCAGGGCGCTGTCGGCCAGCAGGTCGGGCTCGGCGACGACCCCGAAGAAGCGCGCGGGCACGCGCTCGGCCGCGGCCGCGGGCGCGGCCAGGATCAGGAT
>JALZEZ010000337.1 GCA_030861775.1 Actinomycetota bacterium | reverse complement strand
GCCCCCGCGGACGCCCCGGCGAAGCCCGCCGCCCCGCCGCGCGAGGCCAGCCGCACCCCCATCCGCGGGCCCGCGGCCACGCTCGCGCGCTTCATGAACGAGAGCCGGTCGATCCCGACGGCCACCAGCTTCCGCACGCTCGAGGTCGACACCCTCTGGCACCGCCGCGCCGCGCTCAAGGACGCCGGGCGCAAGCTCTCCTTCACCCACCTGATCGCCTGGGCCATCGTGCAGGCGGCGCGCGACATGCCGGTGATGACGCACGCCTACGAGGAGGTCGACGGCAAGCCGCACCGGGTGGACCCGGGCGGCGTGAGCATCGGCCTGGCCGTGGACGTGGAGCGCAAGGACGGGAGCCGCAGCCTCGTGGTGCCGGTGGTGAAGGACGCCGACCGGCTCGACCTGCCGGCGTTCGTGGAGGCCTACGACGAGCTGGTCGCGGGCGCGCGCGACAACACCCTCCCCGCCGACGCCTACACCGGCGCGAACATCACGCTCACCAACCCCGGCGGGATCGGGACCGTTGCGTCGGTGCCGCGGCTGATGCCGGGGCAGGGGACGATCGTGGCGACCGGGGCGATCGGCCTGCCGCCCGGCCTGCGCGAGGTGGACCCCGCGCGCGTGCGCGAGCTGGGCATCGCGCGCGTGATGACGATGACCAGCACCTACGACCACCGCGTGATCCAGGGCGCGGAGTCGGGCGCCTTCCTGCGCCGGATCGACCAGCTGCTCCAGGGCGAGGACGACTTCTACGAGGGCGTGTTCCAGGCGCTGGGACTCGGCGACGCCCCGCTCGCCCCCACGGCGCCGGGCGCCGCGGAGGACGGCGCCGGTCCGGTCACCGCTGCGGAGCCCGCCCCCTCCGAGGTCAAGCCGGACATCACGGGCGCGCCCGACGAGGCGCTGCTCCAGGCGGTCCAGGCGGCCACGTCGGTGGTCAAGGCCCACCGCATGCACGGCCACCTGGCGGCGAAGCTCGACCCGCTCGCCTCGGAGCCCGTGGGCGATCCCGCGCTCGACCCCTCGACCGTGAACCTGACGCCCGGGCTGATGCAGCAGATCCCCGCGTCGGTGCTGCGCGTGGCCGTGCCGGGCGAGACGTTCGCCGACGCCCTTCCCCACCTCCAGGACACCTACTGCGGGACGATCGCCTACGAGATCGAGCACATCTCCGACCACAAGCAGCGCGTGTGGCTGCGGCAGGTGATCGAGTCGGGCGACCACCGCTGGCCGCCGAACGCGGAGCTGCGCCGCCGCCTGCTGGACCGCCTGGCGCAGGTCGAGGCGCTCGAGCAGTACCTGCACAAGGCGTTCCTGGGTCGCAAGCAGTTCTCGATCGAGGGGCTCGACATGCTCGTGCCGATGCTCGACGAGACGATCGAGCTGGCCTCGAGCGCGGGTGCGCGCGAGGTCGTGATCGGCATGGCCCACCGCGGCCGGCTCAACGTGATCGCCCACACCGTGGGGCGCGGCTACCGCACGATCCTGGTCGAGTTCGAGGGCGAGCAGAACCTCGACGCCGACACCGCGATGCCCTCCGGCGGCACCGGCGACGTGAAGTACCACTACGGCGCCAGCGGCACCTACAAGACCGAGTCGGGGCGCAACGTGAAGGTCACGCTGTCGCCGAACCCGAGCCACCTGGAGTTCATCGACCCGGTGGTCGAGGGCCGCGCCCGCGCCGACCAGTCGAGCCGCGAGGCCCGCGAGCTGCAGCACGACCCGACGCTCGTGCTCCCGGTCCTGATCCACGGCGACGCGGCGTTCCCCGCCCAGGGCGTCGTGGCCGAGACGCTGAACCTCCAGGCGCTGGAGGGCTACAGCACCGGCGGCACGATCCACATCATCACCAACAACCAGCTCGGGTTCACGACCGATCCCGAGGAGGCGCGCTCCACCCGCTACGCCTCGGACCTCGCCAAGGGCTTCGACGTCCCGATCATCCACGTGAACGCCGACGACGTGGAGGGCTGCATCGCGGCCGTGCGCCTGGCGATGGCCTTCCGCGAGCGCTTCGGGCGCGACATGCTGATCGACCTGATCGGCTACCGCCGCTTCGGCCACAACGAGCAGGACGAGCCGGCCTACACGCAGCCGCTGATGTACGAGACGATCAAGCGGCACCCGCCGGTCCGCAAGCTGTACTCGGACAAGCTCGTGTCCCAGGGGATCGTGACCCAGGAGGAGGCCGACGGGATCGCGGAGTCCGCCTACGCCCGGCTGGTCGAGGCGCACAGCGAGCTGCGCGAGGCCATGGAGCAGGGGGCGGACACCGAGGAGCACGAGCTCGACCGCACGGCCAGCCAGGAGCCCAAGACGTCGATCGGCCCCGAGACGATCAGGGCGCTCAACGAGCAGCTCCTGCGCGTGCCCGAGGGCTTCACCGTGCACCGCAAGCTCAAGCCGCTGTTCGAGCGCCGCCGGAGCGCGCTCGAGGAGGGCTCGATCGACTGGGCGCACGCGGAGTCGCTGGCCTGGGCGACGCTGCTCGCGCAGGGCGTGCCGATCCGGCTCACGGGCCAGGACACCGAGCGCGGCACGTTCAGCCAGCGCCACCTGGTGATGCACGACGCGCAGACCGGCGAGCGCTTCAGCCCGATCCAGAACCTGCCCAAGGCCGAGGTGCCGTTCGAGCTGCACAACAGCCCGCTGTCGGAGACCGCCTGCCTCGGGTTCGAGTACGGGTACTCGGTGCAGGCGCCGGACGCGCTCGTGCTGTGGGAGGCGCAGTTCGGCGACTTCGTGAACGGCGGCCAGGTGATCATCGACCAGTTCATGGTCTCCGGGCTCGCCAAGTGGGGGCAGGCCACGCGCCTGACGCTGCTGCTACCGCACGGCTACGAGGGCTCCGGGCCCGAGCACTCCAGCGGCCGGCTGGAGCGGTTCCTCCAACTCGGCGCCGAGGGGAACATCCGCGTGGCCAACTGCTCCACGCCCGCCCAGTACTTCCACCTGCTGCGCAGGCAGGCGCTGATCCAGAAGCGCCGCCCGCTGGTCGTGATGACGCCCAAGAGCCTGCTGCGCAACCCAGCCGCGACGTCCACGCTCGAGGACCTCGCCGGCGACCGCTTCCACCCGGTGCTCGACGACCCCACCCTCCCCGGCGAGCGCGACAAGGTCACCCGGCTGGTGCTCTGCTCCGGCAAGCTCTACTACGAGCTGGCCGGGCACGAGTCGCGGGAGTCGCTGGAGCACGTGGCGATCGGCCGCGTCGAGCTGCTCTACCCGTTCGCGGAGAACGAGCTGCGCGAGCTGATGCAGAGCTACCCGTCGCTGCGCACGGTCGTGTGGGCGCAGGAGGAGCCGAAGAACATGGGCGCCCGCAACGTGATGGAGCAGCGCCTCTCGTGGATCCTGCCGGACGGCGTGGGCTACGAGTACATCGGCCGCCAGCTCCGGGCCAGCCCCGGCGAGGGCTACGCCGCCGCGCACCGCACCGAGCAGGCGCGGATCGTGCGCGAGGCGCTGGCCGCGCGCTAGCGCTTCTCGCGCTGCGCGTCCGCCAGCGCGGCGGAGACCTTCTCGCCGCCGCTGCGCCGCTGCATGCCCGCGACCAGCGCGGGGGCGGCGCCGGCCAGCTTGCCGCCGACGCGCGGGATCACCCCGGCCACGTCGATCTCGCGCGGGTTCTTGGCGAGCGCCTTCAGCACCGCGTCCGCGACGTCCTCGGGCTTGCGCACGCCGGAGCCGGACGGGGCGTCGAGCTTGGAGTCGGCCCACATGCCGGCGTCGGAGATGAAGCCGGGGAAGATCGTCGTGACGCCCACGCCGCTCTCGCGGAGGTCGTCGTGGAGCGCGAGCGAGAAGCCGCGCAGGCCGAACTTCGTGGCGTTGTAGAGCGAGGCCTGCGGGCTGGCGACCTTCCCGGAGATCGACGAGATGTAGATCAGGTGGCCGCTCGCCCGCTTGATCAGGCCCGGCAGCAGCGCGTGCGTGAGGTGCACGGCCGAGCGCAGGTTCACGTCGAGCACGCGGTCGATCTGCTCGGGCGAGTACTCGGTGAGCTTGCCCGTGCCGGGGAGCCCGGCGTTCGCGACGAGCACGTCCACCTCGCCCGCCTCGCCGGCGAGACGGCGCACGTCGTCGGCGCTGGCGAGATCGGCGGGGAGGACCTCCACGCGGTCGCCCAGCTCCCTGGCCAGCTCCTCCAGGACCTCGGCCCGCCGGCCGGTGACCTTCACCGTCGCGCCGCGGCCGTGCAGGGCGCGCGCGATCGCGTTCCCGATGCCGCCTGTCGCCCCCGTCACCAGCGCGGTCTTGCCGTTCGGATCCAATCCCGTCACCCCCCGTACGCGAGCCGCTCGGCGGCCGCGAGGTCGAAGTCGCCGGCGTCGCTTCCGAGGCCGCCGGCCACGAAGGTCGCCGCGGCACAGCCCAGCGC
>JALZEZ010000336.1 GCA_030861775.1 Actinomycetota bacterium | reverse complement strand
GCCGGTGGCACCGCGCTTGCCGGTGGCGCCGCGCGGGCCGGAGATGCCGCGGGGGCCGTTGAGCCGCGGAAGCTCGTCGAGCGCGGTCTCGAGCTCGCCGGGCGTGATCACGGCGTCGTCGCGCATCGGGATGACCACGCGCTTCTTGCGCTTGCAGCCCTTGGCGGGCCGCGCGCGGCCGCCGTCGTCGCTCTTACGGCAGTCGACGGCCTCGTACTCGACGTCGGCCCGCTTGAGCGCGCTGCCCTCGGCCATGAGCGAGGTCGCGAGGACGACACCCACGAAAAGGGTGGAGAATCCGGTGACCGCGCGCCGGAACCACTTGGACCGCGTCCAAGGAAGCATCCAGGGTGTATCGGCCCCTGAGCCGCCTACTTGACGCCATAACGGCGGTCAACCGGGGATTGCGCCTGGCCGCTCGTCTCCCCCAACCGTCGGGGGTGGTGTTTCAGGTGGTCAATCGCAGGCGTCGACGGCCCTCGTGCGTTCCCTTACGAAGGAAAGCTTGAGTGGACCGGTTGCCGACCTGTCGCGCGTCACGAAGGCCGATACGGGGGCGGCCGGGTACTTCGCCTGGGCCGCCTCGATGCAGGCCCGCTCGCTCGTCTCGCCGGCCAGCCGCCAGAGCGCAACGGCGATCACGACGCCCGCGATCGCGAGGACGAGCGTGAGCACCGGGACCAGTCGCTGGAGGCCCTGCATGGCGGGGCTCTTCAACGAGCGAGCGGGCGATCCTGCCTCAGTCGATGATGATCGCCACCACGGCGCGGACCACCCGGCCCCTCTTGATCTGGAAGTCGGTGACGCGCTCGCCGGGCTCGCCGATGCCGGTGTGGCAGAAGCGCAGGCCCTCGGCGGACTCGCACATGAAGTTCGGGTGCTTCTGCTTCAGCGCCTTCTCCGTGCTCCCGATCCCGATGCCCTTGGCGGTCCGGTCGCCGCGACCGAGCGTCATGACCGAGGTCACGTCGTCGTCGCCCTGGAAGAAGACCCGTATGCCGCCCTCGAAGTAGAACTGGCGCCAGGGGCCGAACTCGTTGGTGCCGGTCTTGACCAGCGCCGGCTCACCGAGCGCCGCCCTCACCTCGTTCTGCGAGTTCCCGAGGCGGGCGCCGGCGATCCCCCGGTCGATCTGGATCATCGCGCCGGCCTGGGCGGGGAGGGCCAGAAGGGCCGCGAGAGTGACTGCCGTTACGTATCTCATGGCCGCATCCTGCCAGTCGCCCCGGCGGTTTGGCGAGCGTGGACGCCCGGTCGATAGACGGATGACCAATTGCGCGCCGGGGCCGGCGGACGCACGCTGTGGCCCATGAAGCGACTCGCACTCGTCACCGCCCTCGCCCTCGTCGTGCTCGCCGCGTCCGCGTCCTCCGCCGCGGCCTCCACGGTGACCGTGAGCAGCATCGTCTGCGCGGACAGCAGCTACAAGCCGGCCTGGGTGGCCGCCGGGAGCGCCGGCGACAAGAACGGCAACGGCGCGGTCTGCGTCAAGGGCAAGCGCGCGGTGGACGAGCTCTGGATCCTCACCGTGACGGTCTCGATCGAGAGCGGCGGCTGCGAGTCGCCCGCCGACCACCTGACGGCCGCGAGCTTCAACGGCACCGTGGACACCAACCAGAACGGCCTGGTCTGCTACGACCCGGCCGGCAAGGGCCGCTGGGCGGACGACCTCTCGATCCCCACCTCGATCACCTTCGGGTAGCGCCCGCCTAAGCGAACAGCTCGCTGAGCCGCAGAGCGAAGTCCGGCAGGAGGGGCGAGGCCAGGACGTCCTCGCCGGCGAGCTCGAGCGCGACGTCGAAGGCGGGTGTGTCTGGGGCCGAGCGACGGAAGACGATGACCTCGCTCGCGGCGACGTCGACCAGCCACAGCTCGCGCAGTCCGGCGCGCTCGTAGCCGGACTTCTTGGCGCCGATGTCGTAGCGCCAGGTCGAGGGCGAGCGGACCTCGACGGCGAGGTCGGGCATCGGGTAGGGCGGCGGAGCGTCGCGCGGCGGCCGGCGATCCTCCGAGTACCAGGAGACATCGGCGGCGTAGACGTTGAGGTCGTCGACGAGCGCGTCGATCGAGCCGACGGCGCAGCCGCGCCCGGGTGCCGCTTCGATCCACTTGCCCAGCTCGAACAAGATCCGCGTGCCGATCCGCTGGTGCTGGATCCTCGACTCGCCCACGACGACCTCACCCTCGACGAGGCTCGCCCCGCGGCCGTACGCCCACGTCGGCGCTGCGAGGTACTCCTCGGCGGTCATTAGCCCGGCGGTCGGCACCGCGGTCATCGTAATCCTCCTGTGGCGCTGTCACGCCCTATGAAGCGCCCGCTGCGCGAAGTTCGCCCCCTCGGCACACTTCACCCCCCAGATGGCTGGGTGGGCGCTCCTGTTCTACGTCGTGTTCCTGGCGCTTGCGTTCGGCGTCCGGACGGCGATACACGTGCGCCGCACGGGGTCGAGCGGGTTCAGCGGCATCAGCGGCCGGCCGGGGTCGGCCGAGTGGACCGGCGGGGTGCTGTTCGCGGTGGCGGTCGTGCTCGGGCTGGTGGCGCCCGTCCTCGACCTGGCCGGAGCGCTCGACCCGATCGGCGCACTCGACGGCGCGGCCGGGCACGCCGTCGGCGTGGGCCTCTTCCTGGTAGGCCTGCTCGTGACCGTCGCGGCGCAGTTCGCGATGGGCGACTCGTGGCGGATCGGGGTCGACGAGTCGGAGCGGACGGCGCTCGTGACCGACGGCCCGTTCTCACTCGTACGCAACCCGATCTTCGCCGGCATGCTCCCGGTCGCGATCGGCCTGGCCCTGCTCGTCCCGAACGCGGTCGCGATCGCCGCGGCGGTGGCGCTGCTCGTGGCGCTCGAGATCCAGACGCGCCTGGTCGAGGAGCCCTACCTGCTCAGGACCCACGGCGAGGAGTACCGCCGCTACGCCTCCCGCACCGGCCGCTTCCTGCCGGGCCTGGGTCGCCTGAGGTGACCCGTCTCCGTGGAAGTTGAGAGGCTGTACGCGATGACGACTGTTCGCCAGAAGGTGCGGTCTCTCGGTCCCTTCGACTACGCCGCGACCCTTGTCCTGCTGGCCGTCTTCGTCGTCGGTACGAGCATGGACGACGGGCCGCACACCAGCATGGACTTCTACCGGTCGTCCGCGACCGTCATCCCTACGCTGCTCATAACCGTCGCGATCCAGGGGCGGCTGTTCGAGCTGTCGCGCAAGCTGACGTTCCGGCTCCAGTACCGCACGGTGATGCTGGCGGTAGTGGTGTTCGGCGGCGAGGCCGGGGCGCTGATGACCATCGCCCGGCAGGAGACCAACTGGGCCGCGCACCTGTACGTCTACCTGGCCGTGTTCGGCCTCGGCCTCGCCATGCTCTACCTCGCGCTCACGGGCGGCGGGCGCGAGTCCAAGTCCGCGCAAGAGGACGAGCCCCAGACGCGCGGTTAGCCCGCTTCCCCCGCCTCGTCATCGAGCCGATCGCTCTACGACCGAAGTGGTGAGATAGCTCCGGCTGGACTCGAACCAGCGACCTCAGTTGGCCGCGACAGACACGACCCCCGACGCCAGGAGGACAACATGATTCAGCGAATGGACAACGTGCTCATCGTCGTCGAGGACCTCGAGGCTGCCAAAGCGTTCTTCGCCGAGCTCGGTATGGAGCTGGAAGGCGAGACGACGGTCGAGGGGCCTTGGGTGGACCAGACCGTCGGGCTCAACGACGTCCGTGCCGACATCGCCATGATGCGGACCCCCGACGGCCACGGCCGGGTCGAGCTGTCGAGGTTCCACAGGCCACAGGCGGTCAGAGCCGAGCCTGAAAGCGCGCCGGCGAACGCACTGGGCATGCGCCGCATCATGTTCATGGTCGACGACGTCGACGACGTCGTCACCCGCCTGCGCAGCCACGGTGCCGAGCTCGTGGGCGAGATCGCGCAGTACGAGGACATCTACCGGCTCTGCTTCCTGCGCGGTCCTGAGGGCATCATCATCGGGCTGTCGGAGCAGCTCGGCTGAACCCATGTGCGGCCGGGAGGCCCCGGCCGGGCGCTCACGCACGCGTACACGGTTCCGCCGGCACCGCGCCGTGACCAACACTTCGACTTCTTCGGCGGCCAGCGATGAGTTTCCGAGGTGGGCCGAGTCCCTATGCGTATGACCCTCACCGCGAGACGAGGCGATCGTCCGATGCGCAAAGCAGCGGCCTGTCTGTTCCTGTTCCTCGAAGGTGCCGCCGAGCAGCCGGAGGCGAGCCTGAGGGTCGTCTCACGATGACCGTCGTCATCACCGCCTTTGAGCGGTCGCCCGACGGCGGCAAGGGCCTGGCGCGCGATACGCGCGTTCGCTGGGCGCTTGAAGAGGTGGGCCAGCCCTACGAGGTTCGCCTTGTCTCGTTCCGCGCGAA
>JALZEZ010000335.1 GCA_030861775.1 Actinomycetota bacterium | reverse complement strand
GGTCCACGTCGGGCCCGCCGACGCGCGCCACCCAGCGCCCCCTCCGGCAGCGCACGGACAGCGTGAGCCGCACCTTCGAATGGCGGCGGGCCAGCTCCGCCACCAGCCGCCGGTACACGTCGTAGGCCGGCTTGGGCACGTACTCGTCGGTCATCAGCCCGTACTGGGTCTGGAAGTTCGCCGACGTCGTGTCGCCGTCGCGCAGGTTGAACCAGCGGTAGTCGCTGATGTTGTAGGTGCCGCGGAAGTCGTGCACGGCGCGGACCAGCGTCTCGGCCACCTCGGCCTGCTTCTCGTAGCTGCGCGCCGGGGGCTCGGTCGGCCAGCCGTTCTCCTCGACCTTGATCGGCACGCTCTCCGGGATCCCGGCGCCGCCCGCGTAGCAGCGGAAGGTGCTGAAGGCGTTGACCATCCCGTCGCGCTCGCCCTGGCCGGTGTGCGCGGGCGGGAAGACCGTGCCGGGATACGCGTCCACGCCCACCCAGTCGAGCGACTCGAGGAACTCCTTCTTGCGCTCGTGGTCGCGGATGTGGTTCCAGAAGGTGCTCTCCGAGCCCGGGTCGGTGCGGTAGGCCCAGTTGAAGCCGATCTCGAGCTGGCGGTAGCCGCGCCGCCGCGCCTCGTCCTTGGCCGCGATCACGCCGCGGATCAGGGCGTCGCGGGCGCCGTCGTAGGCGCCGTCGGAGGAGTCGGGCGAGAAGGTGATGTTGACCTCGTTGGTCACCTGGATCGCCACCACGCGCGGGTTCGGCCCGAAGCGGCGCACCACCTCGCGCACGTGCGCCTCCCAGGCGTCGAGGTCGCCCTCCTGCCGCTCGTCGGGGTGGTAGCGGAGCTGGAGCTCGGCCAGGAAGCCCGCCCGGGTGTAGAGGTCGGCCAGCCCCAGCACGCGCCGGAACTCCTCCTCGCGGCCGGACCAGAAGAAGCGGTGCAGGCGAAGGACGAACGGGCCGCCGGCCGGCCGCAGGCCGTCGAGGGCCTCGACCTGCCTGGCCGGGTCCTCGGGAGTGCGGGTGGGCTGGGCGCCGGTGAAGAACTGGCCGGTCTGGGCGCCCGGCGTGATGCCGAAGCGCAGCGGCGGCCCGGGCTTCTGCTCGACCGAGTCCGCGTCGATCTGCCCCAGGCACTGGCTCTGTGCGTGGGCTGGCACGGCGAACGCAAGCGCCGCCAGCACCCCTGCCACGAGCACCCGCATGGGCCGCATCTTAGAATCGCGCGCCTGTGAGCGAGCTGGCCTGGGAGCCGACGCCGGAGTACGTCGAGCGCGCGAACGTGACGCGGTTCATGCGCGCCCACGGCGTGGAGTCGATCGCCGAGCTGCGGCGGCGCTCGGTGGAGGACGTCGAGTGGTACTGGAACGCCGCCGTCGAGGACCTCGGCATCGAGTTCGCCACGCCGTACTCGCGCGTGCTCGACCTCTCGAAGGGGGTCCCGTGGGCCACCTGGTTCGTGGACGGGCGGGTGAACCTCGTGCACAACTGCGTCGACCGCTGGGCCGACCGCGAGGACACCCGCGACCGCCTCGCGCTCGTCGGCGAGTCCGAGACCGGCTCGGTGCGCTCGCTGACGTTCGCCGAGCTGCGCGCCGAGGTCGACCGGGTGGCGGCCGGGCTGGCCGCGGCCGGGATCGGCAAGGGCGACGCCGTCGGGGTCTTCATGCCGATGGTCCCGGAGGCCGTGATCGCGGCGTACGCCACGGCCAAGCTGGGCGCCATCTACATGCCGATCTTCTCGGGCTTCGCCCCCTCGGCCGTCGCCGCCCGCCTCCAGGACGCCGAGGCGAAGGTGCTGATGACCGCCGACGGCACCTGGCGCCGGGGCAAGCACGGGCTGATGAAGCAGGCGGCCGACGAGGCGGTGGCCGAGTCGCCCACGATCGAGACCGTCGTGGTGCTCTCGAACCTCGGCGTGGACGTCCCGATGCAGGCCGGGCGCGACGTGACATGGGACGAGTTCACGGACCCCCACCGGGGCGCGCGCGTGGAGTGCGCGGACACCTCGGCGGAGGACGTGTTCATGATCGCCTACACCTCCGGCACGACCGGGAAGCCGAAGGGCTCGGTCCACGCGCACGGCGGCTTCCTCGTGAAGATCGCCTCGGAGTGCGCCTACCAGACCGACATCCACGCCGGCGAGGTCTTCTACTGGTTCACCGACATGGGCTGGATCATGGGCCCGCTGTCGATGGTGGGCGCGCACGCGAACGGCGCGGCGATGGTCATGTACGAGGGCGCGCCGGACTTCCCCGACCCGAGCCGGCTGTGGGCCTCGGTCGAGCGGCACGGGGTGAACATGCTGGGCGTCTCGCCCACGCTGATCCGGGCGCTGAAGACCCAGGGCGAGCAGTGGCCCGCGGGGCACGACCTCTCCTCGCTGCGGATCCTCGGCTCGACCGGCGAGCCCTGGAACCCCGAGCCCTACCGCTGGCTCCAGCGCGTCGCCGGCGGGGGCCAGGTGCCGATCATCAACCTCTCCGGCGGTACCGAGGTGGGCGCCTGCTTCCTGTCGCCGTTCCCGGTCGAGCCGATCAAGGTCTGCTCGCTGGGCGGGCCCTCGCTGGGCATGGACATGGACGTGTTCGACGCCGAGGGGAACTCGGTCCGCGGCGAGGTCGGCGAGCTGGTCTGCAAGCAGCCCTGGCCCGGCATGACGCGCGGGATCTGGAACGACCCGGACCGCTACATCGAGACCTACTGGTCCACCTACGAGGGGGTCTGGCGCCACGGCGACTGGGCGCGCGTGGACGAGGACGAGCAGTGGTTCCTGCTGGGGCGCTCGGACGACACGATCAACGTGGCCGGCAAGCGGCTGGGTCCGGCCGAGGTCGAGTCCGTGCTCGTCTCGCACGAGCGGGTGGCGGAGTCGGCGGTCGTGGGCGTGCCCGACGAGACCAAGGGCGAGGCCGTCTGGTGCTTCGTGGTGGCCCCTCAGGGCGACGTCGACGGCCTGGCCGACGAGCTGTCGGAGCTGGTGGCCCGGGAGCTGGGCCGGCCGTTCAAGCCCTCGCGCGTCGTGGTCGTGGACGCCCTGCCCAAGACCCGCTCCGCGAAGATCCTGCGCCGCGCGGTGCGGGCCGTGGCGGTGGGGGAGGACCCGGGTGACATGTCGAGCGCCGAGAACCCCCAGGCGCTCGACTCGATCCGGGCCGCGCTGGGCTAGCGGGCCAGGTCGTCGACCCAGGACTCGCCGGCGAAGCTCTGGCAGACGACGCCGTTGCCGTTCACGTCGGCGGCCGGGTCGAAGGCGGCGGCGGCCGCGAAGTAGCCGTCCGCGCAGCGGCCGCGCACCTGCGCGCCCGTGCTCGTCGTGCAGGTGAAGCCGTTGTGCTTCCCGTTCTGCGCCGACTCGCAGCGCTGGACCTTGCCGTGGCCGTTGCCGGCCTTGGCCTGAGCGGGGCCGGCGACGGCGAGCGACACGGCGCAGGCGATCCCGGTGGCGAGTGTTCGGTTGAGCCTCATGGCGACCACGCTACGGCAGGTGCGCGGTGAAAATGCGCTTTCTGGCCGCTTGTACGAGGGTCAGAGCCGGGGGCCGATCTCCTCGTCGACGAGCTCGATCAGCTCCGAGCAGAAGCCGAAGGCTCGCTCGAGCGCCTCGGGATCGATGTTCTCGGGCACGTCGGTGGGCTGGTGGTAGTGCGGCGCGTAGCCCCGCTCGCCGAGGCACGACAGGCTGACCGCGGGCAGCTTGGCGGCGCGGGCCGGGACGGCGTCGGTGACGCTGCGGGAGACGATCGAGCGGGCGTCGTAGCGGTTGTCGTCCTCGGCGTCCTCGTCGGCGATCTGGTCGCACAGGTCGAGCAGGGCGGGGTGGTACGAGCGGGCCAGCAGCAGGCCCTCGCGGCGGGCGTAGCGGACGCTCCCGAAGCCGACCTTGTCGATCGCCAGGAAGACCGTGCTCGTCCGGTCGAGCTCGGCGCGGTGGCGGCGCAGGAAGGCGCGGCTGCCCTGGGCGAACGCCTCCTCCGAGCCGGTGAGCACCACCCACAGGTCGAAGTGGTCGAGCGAGTCGCCGTAGCGCTCGGCCAGGCGGAGCGCGGTGACCACGCCCGAGGCGTTGTCGTTCGCGCCGGGGACGATGTCGGAGAGCGCGATGTCGGCCAGCAGCGGCACGCTCACGATCAGCACGACCGTGGCGGCGAACTGCACGATCGCGACCGGGTCCGAGTCCACGCCCGCGACCCGCAGCACCGCGCAGGCCAGCGCCAGCACGATCGCCCAGAAGAACGGCTCGAAGGGGCCGATGGGGCGCCGCAGCAGGCGCCCGATCGCGGCCCGGCGGCGCATGGCCCGGTCGCTGAAGACGGCCCCGCTGCGGGCGGCGTCCATGTGGGCGGCGAGGATCAGCGTGCCGGGGCGGCCGCGGTCCTCGCGCGAGACCACGTTCTGGGAGGC
>JALZEZ010000088.1 GCA_030861775.1 Actinomycetota bacterium | reverse complement strand
AGCTCGAGCCGGGCGCGCCCGCCGGCAGGACGCTGCTCGACTCGGGGCTCGACATCGAGCCCGGGTCGCTCGCCCTGAGCGCGCGCACCTCGCGCGGGTTCTCGTGGCTCTACTGGCAGAAGGGCAGCGCGACCCAGACCGGCAAGCTCAACTAGGGGGACGACACCGATGAAGAACAGACTCCGACTCTCGATCCTCGTGGCCGTGGTGCTCGGCGCGATGGCCCTGCCGGTCGCGGACGCCTCGGCGGCGAGCTGCGTGAAGTCCGGCTACAAGGTGATCGAGCAGAGCAAGTACATCCGCTTCGAGCGCGGTCCGATCCCGAAGGGCGACACGACCAGCAAGAAGGGCTTCTACGCCTGCCGGATCAAGACCGGCAAGCGCTACCTGCTGGGCGGCGACTTCTGCTTCGGCAACGACCTCGGCGAGATCGAGGAGTTCGCGCTCGCCGGCAACTACGTCGCCTACGAGGCGTACACGTGCGGCGACCCCGAGGGGGAGGCCGACGCGAAGCGGCTCAACGTGGCCACCGGGGCAAAGGCGTCCTTCTCGGCGGAGCAGGGGCCGATCACCGAGGGCAACGTCGAGGACTACTCGATCACCGACATCGTGGTGAAGGCGAACGGCAACATGGCCTGGATCGCGCTGGCGAAGCAGGTCGTGGGCGGAAACCAGACCCGCTACGACGTGCGCCGGGCGATCAACGGCGTGGTGGACCGAGTGGACTTCGGGCCGAACATCGTGGCCGACTCGCTCGCACTGAGCGGCGGCAACATCTTCTGGCTGGAGGGGAACAACGCGAAGTCGGCGTCGCTGCCGTGAGCTAAACGGCCTGCTCAGGGGGGTTCAGCGCTCGGCGGCGCGCTCTTCGAGCACGAGTGCCGTCGCCGACCGCTTCGCCTCGACGCGCCGCGGCGCTCGCCCCGGGCGTGTCTTCGATGGCGGACTCAGACGGCCGCCGGCGACGAGTGAGCGCAAGCGGTCACATGACATGTGATCACGTTACTGCCGATGAGAATCGAGTAGAGCCGGCTAGAGCCAGGTCTGCACGGCCTTGCCCTGCGGATGGACGCTGACCACCCGTAGCGTCTCGTCCGCCGCCGACTTGAAGCCGTGAGGCGTTTCGGCCGGGACGATCACGATGTTGCCGGCCTCGACCGTGACCTCCTCGTCGCCAGCGGTGAATACAGCGGTCCCCGTCTCCACCACAAAGACCTCGGGGTACGGATGGAAGTGCTGGCCTGGCCCCTCGCCACGGTGCTCGTACTTAGTAACGAAAATCGAGGTCGCCACCTCGTCGCCGCCCTCGAACAGCGCGGCCGTCGGCGAGCGGCGCAGTTCCTCGATCGGGATGACTGTTGGCGCCATCAGCCCGGATCCTGCGAAGACCGTTCTCCCGCGCGTGGAGTTCCGGCATCTAGAAGACGCGGAACCACTGCCTCCACCGCGTCAACGAGCGGCGTTGCATGCACCACCGACAGCTGGGCCGGATTCGTCTGGAAACCATGCGCGACGCGGTTTCGCAGATGCGCAAGGTCCGATAGGACGTTGAATTCACGCTGATCGAGATGCCCCAGCGAAAGCGCGGTCTTCAGAAGGGACAGAGATGTCAGGGGACGGTCGGCAGGGTCTGCGTCGGCCAAGGCGTGCCTCAGCGCGCCTTCGAGGACCGTCCAGCTCAGGAGCACAGCTGGGTGCCCAAGGCCGTTCCTACTTAGCTCTTTTGCTTCGTTTATCAGTGTCGTAAGCGTTGCCGGATCCATGAGATCCGTGCGCGTTCCTTCACGTCGCGGCAAGGACACGATGTCCATCCGCCAGCCGGGATGGGCTTCGAGTAGACGCGCGACCTCAGACAGGCCGACCTCCTGTTCTAGGGCATCACGCGTCTTGACTTCGACCACGACATTTTCGGACCCGCGCGTCGCCAAAAGGTCGGGGCGATAGTTGCCAAGGAATGCCGGCAGCCTTTCCGGGCCCGGTTCAAGAACCACCTCATAGCCCTTTGCGCGGTAGCGATCAGCGACCTCTTCGAGTCGAAACATGGCGCCGGCTGCGCTTGTCACTCAAGGACCTCGCTCGAAGGAGGGTCTTCTACCCGGATGTACACACACTCCGCTCCAGCTTGGATGGCCTGTACGAGAGTAGGCGACACGTCCGCGACCACGTATGCCCCGTAGATGTCCCGTCGCCGACAGCGCAGGTCGCATACCTGGGAATCGTTGTCGAAGAGGATGCCTGCGAGCGCATCCTGAATCGCCTTGACGAGGTTGTCGAGGTCGGCAGTGGTCGGATGCTCCTCATACAGGTACGTGATCGTCAGGGAGACATCGTCGCGCGTCGGGAGCGGGCCCGGAGCCACTTCGCGTGCCGCGCGGCGAATCCGACCCTTCCAGTCCTCGAGGGTGGGACCTGGGCTCTGTCCGGAGATGGGCGTCCCCGGCACGACGAACTCGATTGGGTCCACGACGCGACGCGGCGCCTACAGATTCACCGCCACGTACTTCGTCTCCAGGTACTCCTCGATCCCCTCGCGGCCGCCCTCGCGGCCGAAGCCGCTCTGCTTGACGCCTCCGAACGGCGCGGCCGGGTTCGAGACCATCCCCTGGTTCAGGCCCACCATCCCGGTGTCCAACCCCTCGCACACCCGCAGCGCCCTCTTCACGTCGCGCGTGTACACGTACGCGACCAGCCCGTACTCGGTGTCGTTCGCGGCGGAGATCGCGTCCTCTTCGCTCTCGAACGAGGCCACCGGCGCCACGGGCCCGAAGATCTCCTCCTTCAGCAGCTCCGCCTCGGGCGGGACATCCGACAAAACGGTCGGGTCGAAGAAGTACCCCGCCCCGTCGCGAGCGCTCCCGCCCACCAGCACCTTGGCCCCCTTGCCGGTGGCGTCCTCCACCAGCGAGGACACCTTTTCGCGCTGATCTCCGTCGATCAGCGGACCTACCTCCACGCCCTCCTCGGTCCCGCGCCCCACCTTCATCTCGCCGAGCTTCGCGGCAAGCTTCGAGGCGAACTCGTCCGCCACCCCGGCGGCCACGTGGAACCGGTTCGCGGCCGTGCACGCCTCGCCGATGTTGCGCATCTTGGCGATCACCGCGCCGGACACCGCGTCATCGACGTCGGCGTCGTCGAACACCAGGAAGGGAGCGTTCCCGCCCAGCTCCATCGACACCTTCAACACCTGATCCGCCGACTGCTCGATCAGCTTCCGTCCCACCTCCGTGGATCCGGTGAACGACAGCTTCCGCGCGCGCGGATCGCGGATCAGCGGCTCCATGACGGACCCACTCGAAGACGAGGTCAGGACGTTCAGCACCCCGCCCGGCAGCCCGGCCTCCTCCAGGATCCCGGCAAGCGCGAGCATCGACAGCGGCGTCTGCTTCGCCGGCTTCATCACCATCGTGCACCCCGCGGCCACGGCCGGCCCGATCTTCCGCGTGCCCATCGCCAGCGGGAAGTTCCACGGCGTGATCAGGATGCACGGCCCCACCGGCTGCTTCAGCGTCAAGAGCCGCCCGGCCCCATTCGGCGCCACCGCGTAGCGCCCCTCGATCCGCACCGCCTCCTCCGCGAACCAGCGGAAGAACTCGCCGCCGTAGGTGATCTCGGCCTCGGACTCCTTGATCGACTTGCCCATCTCGAGCGTCATCAGCAGCGCCAGCTCCGACTTGCGCTCCTCGATCAGCTCCCACGCCCGCCGCAGGACCTCCCCGCGCTCGCGCGGCGCGGTCGAAGCCCACTCCGTCTGCGCCTCGGAGGCAGCACCCAAGGCGGCCACGGCGTCGTCCGGCGTGCCGTCGGCCACCTCGCACAGCACCTCACCGGTGGCCGGGTCCTCCACCTCCAACACACCGCCCTCGCCCCCGTCGCGCCACTCGCCGCCGATGTAGAGCTGCTTGCGCACGCCCTCGACGACCTTCTGCTCCTGCTCGCTCTTCAACGCCGTGCTCATGTCGCCACCGTCTCCTGCCCCAGTTCCTCGGTAATGGCCACGTCGATGGAGTAGTCGATCGGCAGCACGATCAGCGACGGCACGTCCAGCCCCAGCGCGTGCCGCAGCCGCTGCCCGAACTCGTCCACCCCCTCCACCCGCCAGGCGGGCATCCCGAACGACTCCGCCAGCTTCACGAAGTCCGGGTTCGTGAAGTCGGTGCCGAAGTGGCGTCCGAACTTCTTGTCCTGCTTCCAGACGATCGACCCGTACTGCCGGTTCTCCCACACGATCGAGACGAACGGCGTCTTCAGCCGCATCGCGGTCTCCAGCTCCTGGCAGTTCATGAGGAAGCCGCCGTCGCCGTTGACCGCGATCACGTTGCGATCAGGGTGCACCAGCTTCGCCGCGATCGCCGCCGGCACGGCGAACCCCATCCCCGCCAGCCCGTTCGCGATCAGCACGGTGTTCGGCTCGTAGGCCGGGAACATCCGCCCGATCCACAGCTTGTGCAGCCCGACGTCCGAGATCAGGATGTCCTCACGCCCCATCGCCTCGCGGATCTCGCGCAGCGCGCGCGGCGGCTGCATCGGAAAGTGATCGTCCGCGGCGCAGGCGTCGAAGCGGCCCATCACCACCTCGCGCAGCCGCTCCGACCCGCCCGAGTGCGGCACGTGCCTGCACTCCTCGCCGAGCCGCGACAGCACGTGGTAGATGTCGCCGACCAGCTCGACCTCGGGGATGAAGTACTCGTCGATCTCGGCGGGGAGCGAGTCGATGCAGACGATCGTCTTGTCGCCGCCCTCGTTCCAGTGCTTGGGCGAGTGCTCGACCAGGTCGTAGCCGATTGCGATCACCACGTCGGCGTCCTCGAACCCGGCCATCTTGTAGTCGCCCGACTGGAGCCCGACCGAGCCCAGGTACTTCGGGTCCGCGGCGTCCATCACGCCCTTGCCCATGAAGGTCTCGGCCACCGGTATCCCGGTCGCGCGCACGAACTCGCGCAGCGCGGGCGACGCGCCCCCGCGGATCACCCCGTTCCCCGCCAGCGCGACGGGATGCAGCGCTCCCCGGATCAGGTCCGCCGCCTTCAGCAGCTCGCGCGCCGCCGGCTCCGGCCGGACCGGCTTGCGCCGCGGCAGCGGCGAGGCGTCGAGCTCCGCCTCCATCACGTCCTCCGGCAGCTCGATGTGCGTGGCGCCGGGCTTCTCGGACTCGGCCACCTTGAACGCCTTGCGCACGACCTCGGGGATGATGTTCGGGTCGGACAGCCGCGCGTTCCACTTCGTGATCGGCTTCATCACGCCGACGATGTCGATGTACTGGTGCGACTCCTTGTGCATCCGCTCGAGGTCGCCCTGGCCGGTGAGCGCCACCAGCGGCGCGCGGTCGAGATAGGCGTCGGCCACCGCGGTCACCAGGTTCGTCGCCCCCGGGCCGAGCGTCCCCAGGCACACGCCCGCGCGACCCGTCAGCCGCCCGTACACGTCCGCCATGTAGGCCCCGCCCTGCTCGTGGCGCACCGGCACGAACTCGACCGACGACGACGCCAGCGACTCGTTCAGGTCGAGCGTCTCCTCGCCGGGGATCCCGAAGACGTGCCGAACGCCCTCGGCCTCGAGGCACTCCACGAAGACGTCCGATGCCTTACGCGATGGCATCGACCGGACGATACATCCCCGCTACTTCCACGGTTACGCCGCGTTGAAGAAACGGCGCTACCTTGGGAGGCGCCCCCTCGCATGCGACGCATCCTGCTTCTGACAGCACTGCTCGCGGGCCTCGCCATGCCCGCATCCGCCGAGGCCCAGGTCCGCTGGGTCACCGACGGCGCCGGGTGGGGCCACGGCATCGGGATGAGCCAGCACGGCGCGCTCGGCTTCGCCCAGAACGGCTCGGACTACCGCCGCATCCTGGCGCACTACTACCGCGGCACGGAGATCGGAAGCGCGGGCGGCCGGACCATCCGAGTGCTGCTCGGCGACGGCCGCGCCTCGGTCAAGTTCGACGGCGCGCGCGGCGTAAACGGCAGGAAGCTCGACCCCGCCAAGACCTACACCGCCACCCGCCGGAACGGGAAGGTCCGCATCGGCGGCGTGGGCACGTTCTCCGGCCTGGCCAAGGTGCGCGGCAACGCGATCCGCTGGAAGGGCCGGTCGATGAACGGCGTCTCGAACGGTCGCTGGCGCAGCTACCTCGAGCTGCGGCCGAGCGGCAGCGGCGGGCTCACGGTCGTCAACGCGCTCGGACTCGACAACTACGTGCGCGGCGTGATCGCCGGCGAGATGCCGTCGAGCTGGCACGCCGAGGCTCTCAAGGCCCAGGCGATCGCGGCCCGCAGCTACGCGCTGACCACCGACCGCGGCGGCCCCGTCTTCGACCAGTACCCGGACGTCCGCTCGCAGGTCTATCGCGGCGTGACGGGGGAGCGGGCGAGCACGAACGCCGCCGTCAGTGCGACCTCCGGCGAGGTCGTGACCTACGACGGCCAGGTGGCGGTGACCTACTTCTTCTCCACCTCGGGTGGCCACACCGAGAACGTCGAGAACAGCTTCGTCGGCGCCGCGCCCAAGCCCTGGCTGAAGGGCGTCGACGACCCGTACGACGACGTCTCGCCCCGGCATCGCTGGCGCTTCGTGTTCACCCAGTCGCAGATGCAGTCGCGACTGTCCGGCCTCGTGAAGGGCACCTTCCGCGGAATCGAGGTCGTGAAGCGCGGCGTCTCGCCGCGCGTGGTGCACGCCGACATCGTGGGGTCGGGCGGCCGCACGCGCGTCACGGGCCCAACCCTGCGGGCGCGGCTCGGCATCTACGACACCTGGTTCACGATGAAGAAGGTGACCGGCACGGAGGCAAAGCGCTACGAGCCGACTCACCGCACGACCAATCGCACACAGAAGAGACGCGGCACCTCATTACAGTCATCCGGATGGGTGCAATCGCCGCCCGCGACCTCGCCAGAGAGTTCTCCGGCGGAGTCGTGGCCGTCGCTGGGATAGACCTCGAGGTAGCCGAGGGCGAGATCTACGCGTTCCTGGGGCCCAACGGCGCCGGGAAGACCACGAGCGTCCGGATGCTCACCACGCTGCTGCGCCCGACCGGCGGCAGCGCGACCGTGGCCGGCCACGACGTGGTCGGCGAGGCCGCCGACGTGCGGCGCTCGATCGGCGTCGCCCTCCAGGAGGCGGCGCTCGACCCCCTGATGACCGGGCGGGAGATGATGCGGCTCCAGTCGGCGCTGCACGCGGTGCCGCGCTCGGAGGCGAAGGAGCGCTCCGACGCGCTGATCGACCGTGTCGGGCTCAGCCACGCGGCCGACCGGCGCGTGGGCACCTACTCCGGCGGCATGCGCCGCCGGCTCGACCTGGCCATGGCGCTCGTGCACGAGCCGCGCGTGCTGTTCCTCGACGAGCCCACCACCGGGCTCGACCCGGCCAGCCGCAACGCGATCTGGAACGAGGTGCGCGCGCTCAACGACGAGGGCACGACGGTCTTCCTCACCACGCAGTACCTGGAGGAGGCCGACCAGCTCGCCGACCGCGTGGGGATCATCGACCAGGGCCGGATGGTGGCCGAGGACACCCCCGAGGAGCTGAAGGCCGAGATCGGGCGGCCCAGCCTGGAGGTCTCGATCAGCGGCGACCCGGCGCTCGCCGAGGAGGTGCTGAGCCGCTTCGGGCGCACGTTCGGGGGCACGAACGGGACGCTGGCCGTGCCGCTCGAGCAGGGCGCCGGCGGCGTGGCCGAGATCGTGCGTGCGCTCGACGAGGCCGGGCTGCTCGTGGACTCGCTCGAGGTCCGCCGGCCCACGCTCGACGACGTGTTCCTGGCCAAGACCGGCCACACCCTCGAGCCGCCGGAGCAGCCCGAGGAGGAGCCCGCGCCGAGCGACGGCTCGCCGCCGACCTCCGCGCCCGCGTGATCGCCGCCGACCTCCGCGCGACCGGCGCGCTCGCCCGGCGCTCGCTCACCCAGACCTTCCGCTACCCGCGCTACCTCGCGCCGCTGGTCGTCTTCCCCTCGCTGTTCCTGGCCGTCAACGTCGGCGGTGCGGGCCGGGCCACCGAACTCCCCGGCTTCCCGGAGGTCAACGGCTTCCTCGACTTCGAGCTCGCCGCGGCGATGCTCCAGGCCACGATGCTGACCGGGGTGAGCACCGGGATGGCGCTCGGCATGGACATCGAGCGCGGCTTCATCGACCGCCTGATCGCGGCCCCGGTGGCGCGCTCCGTGGTGGTCACCGGGCGGCTGGCCGCCACGGCCGCGCTCGGGATCTTCATCGGCGTGTGGTTCCTGACGGTGGGGCTGGTCTTCGGCGCGACGGTGGAGGGCGGCGTGGTCGGCGTGCTCCAGATGATGCTCCTGCTGGCGCTGGCCGCGGTGTCGTTCGGGGCGCTCGGGTCGTCGCTCGCGCTCCGCTCGGGCAACGCCAGCGCGGTACAGGGCACGTTCCCGCTCGTCTTCGTGATCCTGTTCCTCTCGAGCGCCTTCTTCCCGGAGAAGCTCATGCAGCAGCCGGCCGAGACGATCGCGGCCTGGAACCCGCTGAGCCTGATCGCCGAAGGCCTGCGCGAGCCGGTCATCGAGGGCGCGTCGCTCGCCTCGCTGGGCCAGGGGCTGGCCGGGATCGCGATCGTGGGAGCGATCAGCGCGCTGCTGGCCGCCGCCGCCCTGCGTCACCGGCTGAGGGAGGGATGACGTGAGCCAGTGGCGAGCCGATGCGGCGGTGGCGGGCGCCCTGATCCGGCGCAACTTCAACGAGATCCTGCGGGTCCCGGGCGGGGCCATCCCGGGCGTGGTCGCGCCCACGATCTTCCTGCTCGGCCTGACCAGCGTGTTCGGCGACCTCCAGCGGCTGCCGGGCTTCACCGCCGACGAGTTCATCTCGTTCCTGATCCCGATCACGATCCTCCAGGCGGCCGCCTTCTCGGGCGCCGCCACCGGCGTGAACCTCGCCCGCGACATCGAGCTGGGCTGGTTCGACAGGGTGCTGGTCTCGCGCGCTCCGCGACCGGTCATCCTCGCCGGCCTGCTCGCGGCGGCCAGCATGCGCGCGCTCCTGCCGATCACGGTGGCGCTGGTGGTGGCGTTCCCGCTCGGCGCCGCGTTCCCCGGCGTCGGCGGGCTGGCGCTGGCGCTGGCGCTCGCCTGCCTCTTCGCCGGCATGGCCGCGGCCTGGGCCTCGATCCTGGCCATGCGCTTCCGGACCCAGTCCGCGGCGCCGCTGATGCAGGCCAGCGTGTTCATGGGGGTCCTGTTCACGACCTCGTACGCTCCTGAGCCGCTGCTCAGCGGGTGGCTCCAGGAGGTCGCCCACTGGAACCCGATCACGCAGGTCGTCGAGGCGGTGCGGCAGGGGTTCGTCGGGGGGGTGAGCTGGGGGGACACCTGGCCGGGGCTCCTCGTGATCGCCTGTCTGGGCGCCTTTCTGGTCGCCCTGGCGCTGCGGGGGCTCCTGCGTATGGGCGACTGAGAGACGCGCCTGGGCGCCAGCGAGCAGCCAAAAGGTGGCGTAAAACCGTCCCGTAGGGGATACTCACAATGAATCGGGCGTTCGGCAGGGGAAAAGTTCGAACGTCCCTGAGGGGAATGTGACGTGGAAGAGATGAGGTGTACGCAGTGTTCCGCCGTGTCGTTCTCGGCGGCGGCACGGACGCTGGTCGAGCGTGGCGACCGCTGCACGCAGTGCGGCGGCGAGCTCGAGCTGGCCGCTGAGAACCCCCCGGTCGGGGTGCTCGCCGACGGCGAGTCGGGCTCGTCGGGCGAGTCCGGCGGCCGGCGCTTCGGCGGCGCCTGAGCGCGCCGCGCCCTCAGGGCGTGAACTTCACGTGCACCACGTCGCCGTCGCGGATGCGGTAGTCGCGCCCCTCCGAGCGCAGCCGCCCCACGTCGCGCGCGCCCGCGTAGCCGCCGGCCTCGACCAGCTCGTCCCACGCGACCACCTCCGCGCGCACGAACCCGCGCTGGATGTCCGTGTGGATCTTGCCCGCCGCCTCCCAGGCGCTGGTGCCGTCGCGGATGGCGTGCGCCCGGGCCTCCTTGTCCTGGCCGGCGGTGAAGAACGAGATCAGCTCGAGCAGGGCGAACGCCGCGTGCACGACCCGCTCCAGGCCCGACTCGCCGGCGCCGAGCTCCTCGCGCATCGCGCCGGCCTCGGCCGGGTCGAGCTCGGTCAGCTCCGACTCGAGGCGCGCGCTCACGGCCACCGCCACCGCGCCCGCCTCGGCCGCCCGC
>JALZEZ010000087.1 GCA_030861775.1 Actinomycetota bacterium | reverse complement strand
CGCCCGCTAGGCGGGCACGTTGTCCAGCGAGCGCCAGAGGTAGAGCGCCGCCAGCGAGCGGTGCGGCCGCCACGGCTCGCCGAGCTCCACCAGCTCAGCGGGCTTCGGCAGCTCGTCCAGCGCGTAGATCTGGCGGACCGCGTTGCGCACGCCTAGGTCGCCGACCGGCAGCACGTCCGGCCGCTGCAGATGGAAAATCAGGAACATGTGCGCGGTCCACTCGCCGAGGCCCTTCACGGCGGTCAGCTCGGCCGCGATCTCCTCGTCGGGCAGCTCGTCCAGGCGATCGAGCTCGAGCGAGCCGTCCAGCACGTGCTCGGCGAGCGATCGCATGTAGGCCACCTTCGGCCGGGACAGGCCCGCCGAGCGGATCGTCTCGGGGTCGGCGTCGATCAGCTCCTGCGGGGTGGGCGTGCGCCCGCCGAACTGGCCGGTCAGCCGCTCGTAGATCGAGCGCGCCGCCTTGGTCGAGAGCTGCTGCCCCACGATCGAGCGCAGCAGCGCCCCGTACGCGTCGGTGGGCCGGCCGCGCCGGCGCGCCTCGAGGTCGAGCGGCCCGAGGCGCTTGATCAGCTCGCGCATCACCGGGTCGCGCCGGCGCAGGTGTCGGGCGCCGGCCTGGACGTCGATCTTCTTCAAGCGGCCGGCCGCGCCGGGGCGCGCCTCGCGAAGAACTCGGCCTCGGCCTCGCCGAGCGGCGAGGCCGGCGGGTCGTCGTAGAGGAACTCGCGCGCGATGCGGTGCCAGTTGGCCGTCGCCTCGAGCTGGGCCAGCACGGCGAAGGTGAGCCCGACCATGCGCTGAGCGAGGACGAAGTCGGGCGGCACGGTCTCGCGCTTCATCAGCTCCCAGTACTCCGAGCGCGGGTCCGCCGCCGCGGCCATCACCTCGGTGACCAGCTCGCGCGTGATCGTGAAGTCCCCCCGCTCCTCCAGCCACCACCAGCCGAGCGCCCAGGCGTGCTCGAGCAGCCACTCGCCCGTCACCTGCTCGTCGCCGGGGTCGAAGTAGCCGAGCTCCGCCAGCAGCTCGCGCAGGCGGTCCGCGTCGCGCTCCATCACCGCGCGGATCCAGCGCCGCTCCTTCTCGACCAGGTCGCGCGAGAGCTTCTTGTTCATCCCGAAGTCGATGAACGCCACCCGCCCGTCGTCCATCAGCAGGTAGTTGCCGGGGTGGGGGTCGGCGGAGAAGTGCCCGTGCCGGTAGAGCGACCCGATGAAGAAGCGGTAGACGATCTCGGCGAAGCGACTGCGCTCCTCGGCGGCCAGCTTCCGGACCTCGTCGAACGAGCGGCCGTCTACCCACTCGGTCACGATCACCCGCCGCCGCGACAGCGACGTGATCACGTCCGGCACGTGCACGAACGGGTGCCCGCGCCACTCGCGCGCGAACGCGCGGTGGGCGATCGCCTCGGCCTCGTAGTCGGTCTCGTCGAGGATGCGCTCGCGGATCTCACCGGCGACCGACTTGCTGTCGAGCCCGGGCGCGATCGTCTTGGCCGCGCGCAGCAGCAGCCCGAGGTTCTGCATGTCCGCCCGGACGGCCGAGTCAGCCCCCGGGTACTGGACCTTCACCGCCACCTCGCGCCCGTCGTGCAGCCGCGCGCGGTAGACCTGCCCGATCGAGGCGGCCGCGACGGCGTCCTCGTCGAACTCCGCGAACGCCTCGCCGATCGGCTGCTCCAGGTCGTCCTCGAGCACCCGCCGCATGTCCTTGAACGGGACCTGCGGAGCCGCGTTGCGGAGCTGGGCGAGCGCGTCCTGCACCACGTCGCGGTACTCGGGCGGGATGGCGCTGACGTCCAGGAACGAGATCACCTGGCCGATCTTCATCGCCGCCCCGCGCATGCTCCCCAGCACCTCGACCATCTGCTGGGCCGCCTCCAGGTAGCGGCGGTCGAGCGCCTCGGCGCGCTTGTCCTCCGATCGCGCCACGTTCGCCGCGCGCGTGACCGCGGCCCGCGCCGCCTGGCCCCCGATCAGCCCGCCGACCTTCGCCGTGCGCCGGATGCGGCCGGTCGGGATCGGTTCCTTGGCCATCCAGGGGAGGGTACGCGAGCGCTACCGGATCAAGACCGGGGTCCCGACCGGCGTGCGGTTGGCCAGGTTGCGCACGTCGCCGGAGCGCATGCGGATGCAGCCGTGCGAGGCGCGCGTGCCGATCGACCACGGCTCGGACGTGCCGTGGATCCCGATCGCGCCGCCGAGCGACATGAACACCACCCGCAGCGGGTTGCGGGGATCGCCGGGCGGGATCGTCTGGCCGCGCAGGCTGCCGGCCCAGGGGGAGTTCGGCACGTGCCAGGCGGGATTCCAGTCCTTCGAGCGCACCCGGAAGAGGCCGCCCGGGGTGCCGTAGCCGGCCTGGCCGACCGCCACGCCGTAGGTCCGGACCCGCCGCAGCCGCTTGAACAGCCGCAGCCGGAAGCTCGACCGGTCGATCGAGATGTACGTGCCGTAGATGCTGCGCAGCCGGTTCACGCCGATCCGCGGGCGCACCCGCACCAGGCTCACCCGCACCAGGCGCGTCTCGTTCGGGCGCAGGACCTCGGCCACCAGCGCGCGGCGCAGCTTCACCCGGTCGACCGCGAGCCCGTTGCGCGGCTTGCGGATCGACGGCCTCAGCAGCCCGAGCCGCACGCTCGCGTTGCGGGCCGGCTTGTCGATCCGTGCGCCCACCAGCCCGATCGCCGCTCGCAGCTTCCCGCGCTCGAGCGAGCGGTCGAGCCTGATGCTCACCGGCGCGCCGTTCGACTTGGCCGCGGCCGCGAACGCCGCCTTCACCATGCGGTCGTAGTGGATCACCTGGCCGAGCCGGCTCGTGCCGAGGATCAGGCGCCGGCCGCGGCCGCGGACGAAGACCCTGCGCTCGTAGCGCTGGCCGAGCTCCTTCATCAGCGCCGCCTTGGTGCGCTTCGGGCCGAGGTCGCCCACGGCCACCCCGGCGATCGTGCTGCCGGCCGGCAGGCGGCTGGGCTTGTCCTGGCCGCTCGCCACCGCCGCGAACGTCAGCAGGGCGACGGCCGCGAGGAGGACCCTCATGCACCGATTATGCCTGCAAATCAGCGCCCTGGGGCCACCTCGAGCTTGCGCTCGATCGCCGCGGCGAGCAGGTCCGAGTTGCGCCGCGCCGACCAGATGGCCACGCTGGCATCCGCCGACGTGTCGGGCTCCAGCGTGACCACCCCGCTGCCGTTGGCCACGAGCCGCACGCGCGTGACGGACCGGTCCCGCGAGCGCTCGAGCTGCTCGGCCAGTCGCACGATCCCGGCCAGCACGTCGAGCCGGCGCGGGTCGCCCTTCTTGGCCAGCTTGCCGAGCGGCGAGGGATCCGGGGTGCCCTTGCGGTGGTACTGGGCGATCAGGGCGATCAGCAGCACCTCGCGCGGGGCGAAGCCGGGCAGGCCGGCGTTCAGGATCAGGTAGCGCGAGTGCTTGTGGTGGTCGTCGTAGTCCACCGCCGTCCCTATGTCGTGCAGCATGCACCCGGCCCAGAGGAGCTCGCGCTCCCGGTCGCGGAGGTCGTGCAGTCCGGCGCGGCCGAGCTCGTCGAAGATCTGGAGCGAGAGCCCGGCCACGTGGCGCTCGTGGGCCAGGTCGCCGCCGCGGTAGCGCCCGGCCAGGCTCTCCACCGACGCCCGCCGGACGTCCTCGAAGAGCGGCGGGTCGCGGTCCGCGAGGAAGCGCTCGAAGAAGACTCCCTCGCGCAGGCCGGCCTCGGTCACGTCGAGCTCCTCGAACCGCCCGGCCTCCATCAGGGACGAGAGCACGAGCGCGCCGCCGAGGATCACGTCGCCGCGGTCGGGCTTGATGCCGGGCATCCCACCGCGCTTCGAGGGCGGCATCGACGCCAGCTCCTCGATCAGCTCCTCCAGCGCGTCGCGCCCGACCACGAAGCCCTGGGCGTCGGGGTAGTCCACCCCGGCCCGGCGCTGGACCGCCGCGGCCAGGTTGCGGATCGTCCCCCCGATACCCACCAGGCGGTCGCCGTTCGAGCGCCCGAACCAGTCGGCCTCGGCCACCTGCTTGCGGACGTGCTTGCGCAGCGCCTTGACCGCCTTCTCGCCCGCCTCGTCGCCCGGCAGGAAGCGCTCGCTCATCCGCACCGCGCCGATCGGCCATGAGGCCGAGATGGCCAGCCGCCGGTCCTGGAGGTGCATGACCTGCACGCTGCCGCCGCCGATGTCCACCCCGAAGCCGTCCGCCAGCGTGGTGGAGTTGGCGATGGCCAGGTAGCCGTAGCGGGCCTCCTCGGCGGTCGAGATCACGCGCACGGGCAGCGAGGTCCGCTCGGCCAGGGGCTCGAGCAGCTCGTCGCGGTTGACCGCGTCGCGGATCGCGCTGGTGGCCACGGCCTCGATCTGCTCGATGCCGGTGGAGTGGCAGTAGGCGTCGAACACCTCGGCGGTGCGCAGCGCCCGCTCCATCGGCTTGCGCTTGAGCCGGCCGTCGTCGCCCATGCGCTCGCTGATACGCACCGGCTCGCGGATCTCGTCCGCGTGCTGCCAGTGGCGGCCGGGCTCGTAGCCGTAGATCACGAGCCGGAACGAGTTCGAGCCGAGGTCGGCGACGGCGATCCGCTCCATGGAGGGATGATGGCCGGGCGAGCGGCGGCATAATCCGCGCCCATGCGACTCGTCACCTACGACACGGGCTCCGGCCCCCGCTGCGGCGTGCTGCGCGACGGAGGCATCGTCGACATCGCGAACGGCACCCTCGGGACCCTGCTGCGCGCCGGCGGCGCGGCCGAGGACCCGGGCGGCGCGCCGACCGTCTCACTCGAGGAGGCCCGGCTGCTCCCGCCGGTCCCGGACCCGGACAAGATCGTCTGCATCGGGCTCAACTACCGGACCCACGCCGAGGAGGCCGGGCTCGACCTCCCCGAGCACCCGACCTTCTTCCCCAAGTACCGCAACGCGCTCGCGGCCCCCGGATCGGAGGTCGCCCTCCCCGCCTTCAGCGACCGGGTGGACTACGAGGCCGAGGTGGCGTTCGTGATCGGCCGTCGCTGCAAGGACGTGCCGGAGGAGGAGGCGCTCGACGCGATCGCCGGCTACACGCTGGTCAACGACCTCACCGCGCGCGACTACCAGTTCCTGACCCCCCAGTGGGGCCCGGGGAAGGTCTTCGACGGCTCGGCCCCCTGCGGCCCGGCCCTGGTCACGCCCGACGAGGCCGGCCCGCACGACCAGATCGGCATCTCGCTGACACTGAACCGCGAGGAGATGCAGCGCGACACCACCGCCAGCCTGGTCCACCCGATCCCCACCCTGATCGCCTTCCTCTCGAAGCTGATGACGCTCGAGGCGGGCGACCTCGTCTCGACCGGCACGCCCGCCGGCGTGGGCAGCACGCGCGACCCGCACGTGTGGCTGAAGCCCGGCGACGAGTGCGTGGTCGAGTCGCCGACCCTCGGCCGGCTGGAGACGCGCCTGACCTAGGGCTGGCCCTCGACCGCGCCGGGCACGCCGGTGTTGGTCGAGTACTTCGGCTGGATCTTCATCTCCGGCCGGATGTGGTGCACGGCCTGGGCCACGGCGATGGCCGCCTCGGCGAAGCCGGTGGCGATCAGCTTGAGCTTGCCGTCGAAGGTGGTGATGTCGCCGGCCGCCCACACGGCGTCCATCGAGGTCTTCATCACCGGATCGACCTTGATCGCGCCCTTCTCGACCTCGAGCGGCCACTCCTTCAGCGGCCCCAGCGCGGTCTTGAAGCCGAGCTGGAGCAGCACGGCGTCAACGTCGAGCTCGTGCGTCTCGTCCTCGTCCTCGGAGTGGAAGATCGTGACCTTCTCGATCACGTCCTCGCCGGTGATGTCCTTGATCTGGTACGGCGTGCGCAGGTCCACCTGCCCGGCCTCGGCCGCGTCGTGGACCTCCTTGACCGTGACCTCGTGGGCCCGGAAGCCCTCGCGGCGGTGCACCAGCGTGATCTCCTCGGCGGTGTCGAGCAGGTTGAGCACCCAGTCGCAGGCCGAGTCGCCGCCGCCCACGATCACGACCTTCTTGCCGGCGAACTCGGACTTCTCCTTGACGAGGTAGTGGGCGCCGCGCCCCTCCCACGGGTCCATGTCGTAGCCGGGCAGCTTCTTGGGCTCGAACGCTCCGTGCCCGCCGGCGATGATGATCGTGCGGGAGAGGAAGTCGCCCTTGTCGGTGACCAGCCGCAGGACCTTGCCGTCGTCCTCGTACTCCACCCGGTCGGCGGTGGTCTCGAGGTGGACCGGCACGTCGAACTGCTCCACCGACTGCTCGCGGAGCTGTTCCACCAGGTCCTTGGCCAGGACCTTCGGGTAGCCCGGCACGTCGTAGATCCACTTCTCGGGATAGAGCGTCGTGAGCTGGCCGCCGATGTCGGGCAGCGAGTCGATGATCCGCGAGCTGGCCTCGCGCATGCCGGCCCAGAAGGCGGTGATCAGGCCCACCGGCCCCGCACCGATGATCGTGATGTCGACGATGTCGTCGTCTGGCTGGTTTCCGTTCTGGCTCATGTCAGTTGTGCCGCCACAGGTTGCCCGTCGAGTGCGTCGAGCGCCCGTTCCACGCTGGCGGCGATGCAGGTGAAGATCGGGGTCTCGCTCTCGGTGTAGGCGCTGGACTCGGTCCCCCTCAGCTCCTGCACCAGGTCCAGGAATTCGCCGGGGTCGTCCGCGTTGAACGACACGACGAACTCCTGGTCGTCGAGGCCGAAACTGTACGCGGTATTGATCTCGATTCCGCCGTAGCGGCGCCCGGTCTCGATGTGACCGCGCATCACGCGCATGCGCTCGTCCGCCGGCAGGCGGTACCAGTCGCGGCGCTTCCACATGGGGTAGACCATCAGGAAGCGGCGCTCGCTCCCCTCGCGCGGGGCCAGCGGCTGCGGCTCGTCGGAGTAGACGGACTCCTTGGTCATGGCCAGGAACGAGTGGCTCACGTCGGCCCAGCCCATCAGCCCGCTCTGGTTGAGGAGGACGTGGAGCTCGTGGATCGCCTCGAGCCGGGGCGAGGAGACCCGGATCATCAGGTCGGCGTCCCCGCGGGTGCCGACCAGCGAGTACGCGCGCAGGAAGTGGTCCTCGCCGAAGTCGTTGCAGGCGGCGGCGAACTCCCGCTTGTCGGCCGCCCGGAGCTCCGGGTCCCGGCGCCGCCACGCAGGGTCGAGCTTGAGGAAGGTGAACTTGACGTAATGCCGGCCAGCCACGCTTCATAAAGTGTAGGAGTGCGCCGCAGAGCCGCTTTCACGGCCCTCCTCGGCGCGATCGCGGCGCTCTGCGTGCTCCCCGCGGCCGCCGGCGCGGCCCCGCGCGCGCTGATCGCGTTCGTGCCCACCGAGCCCGCCCCGAAGTCCCCGCTGCTGTTCGACCTGGCCGAGCGCGACTTCTCGTACGGGATGGCCAGCCCCTCGATCGGGGCCTACTCGAAGCGGCAGATGGTCCTCGACGTGAGCCAGGGCTCGCGCATCGCGAACAGCGCCTACCCGGAGGACCTGGGGCGGCTCGACCTGCGGTGGGACCCCGACGGCGGCGGCCAGGTCAAGGGCTTCCGGCGCGCCCGCCGCCGCGCCGACGACGCGCCCGGGGACGTGATCCCCGGCCTCCTCGGTGAGAGCCTCCGCCGCCGCGGCATGACCGCCGCCTACGTGGGCGTGGTCGGCTTCCCGCAGACCGAGGCCGTCGCGGCCGCCGACCGCCGCGGCCGCCTCACGCGCGTCTCGCTCGGCACGATCGGCACCTTCGCCCGGCGGGCCCTGGCCGTCTGGGAGGAGAACGAGCTGGTGGTGGCCCGCTTCCCCGCCGACGAGGCCGGCCTGGCCGAGCTCGACCGGGTGCTGGCCGAGCGCCGCTCCGACGACCTCGTCCTGGTCGTGCGCGCGCCGCCCGCGGGGCGGGGCCGGCTGCTGCCCGCCGGGATGCTCGGCCCCGAGTCGAAGGGCGACGTCCTGTACTCGCCGACCACCCGCCGCCTCGGCCTGGTGGCGGTGACCGACTTCGCGCCCACCGCCCTCGAGCACCTGGGCATCGACCCGCCCGACGAGATGGACGGGCGCACGATCGAGGCGCGCGCCGACGGCGACGCCGAGGAGGTCCGGCTGCGCATGGCCCGGCTCGACGTGCTGCTGTCGCGGCGCGGGGTCTCGCTGCGCTGGTTCGTCCTCGGCTTCGCGGGCCTGGCCGCGGCGATGTGGTTCCGGCGCCGCCGCGAGGGGCTCGACGAGGCGCTGCGCACGGGCTTCCTCGGCGCGATGTGGCTGCCGGGCATGGCGCTGGTCGCGGCCTACTTCCAGCCCACGCGGCTGGCGGAGATCATCCTCCTGGCCGGCGGCTCGCTGGCGCTCGGGCGCGCGACCGACAGGCTCGTGCGCTGGCCGCTCGCGCCCGCGGTCCCCGGCCTGACCGTGTTCGCCATGCACGCGATCGACCTGGCGCGCGGCTCGCCGCTGATCGGTGCCTCGCTCGCGGGGCCGAACCCCAAGGGCGGCGCGCGCTTCTTCGGGATCGGCAACGAGCTGGAGATCCTGCTCAGCCTGGAGGTGCTCTTCGGGCTGGGCGCGCTGCTCACGCTGACCGCCGGGCGGCGGGTGCCGTGGGGCTTCGCGATCGGCTGCCTGGTGGCGGCGGTGGTGATCGGCGCGGGCCGGCTGGGGGCCGACGTGGGCGGCGTGATCACGCTCGGCGCGGGGGCGGCCGGAGCCGTGCTCGCCTCGCTCCCCGGCGGGCCGAGCCGCCGCGCGATCGCCATCGCCTGCACGGCGCCGGTGCTGGGGCTCGCGCTCCTGGTCGCCATCGACGTGCTCACGGGGGGCGGCGCGCACCTGACCCGCACCGTGCTCGAGGGGGAGGGGGCCGGGGGCCTGGTCGAGATCGTCAAGCGGCGGCTCCTGATCTCCGCCTACGGGCTCGAGCGCCCGATCATGCTGATCCTCGTCGTGGTGGGGATCGCGCTGCTGGTCTGGGGGGTGCGGCGGCGCGATGACGTGCTGCGCCCGATCCGCGCCCAGCCCGCCTTCGTGGCGGGAATGTGGGGGGCGCTGTCCGGAACCGTGGTGGGCGCGCTCTCGAACGACTCCGGGCCGGTGATCTTCATCGCGGGCTTCTTCGGGCTGCTGATGGCCGCCGGGTACGGCCGCGGCGCTCCTGGCGCGTCGCCGCGCAGGGCATCCCGCGCGGGCAGCGAAGGAGCGTCAACGCGCCATGTCACAGCGGGCGAAGTGGTCTAGGATGCGACGGTGCGCATAGCGCTGGTCTCGCCCTACTCCTTCACCTATCCGGGCGGGGTCGGCCGGCACGTGGAGGCTCTCGCGGACGAGCTCATCGCCCGCGGTCACGACGCGCGCCTGCTGGCTCCGTACGACCCGGACGATCGCCTCGCGCGCGTGACCCATCGCGGCGCGCGCCCCGAGCAGCGCGAGCTGCCCGATCACCTGATCCCGCTCGGCCGCACGGTCGGGGTCCCCGCCAACGGGGCGGTCTCCAACATCTCGCTCTTCCCGCAGGCGGTGTCCACGCTCGGGCACGCCTTCCGCCACGGCGGCTTCGACCTGGTCCACGTGCACGAGCCGAACGCCCCGGTGGTGAGCTGGAGCGCCACCGACATGGCCCGGCTGCCGCTGGTCGCGACCTTCCACACCTACTCGACCAAGGCGCCGATCCAGCGCATGACCGCGAACGTCCTCGGCGCGCGTCGCGTCTACTCGAAGCTGCACTCCCGGATCGCCGTCTCGGAGTCCGCGCGCTGGACCGCCGAGCGCTTCTATGGCGGGCATTACCGGGTTATCCCGAACGGGGTGGACCTGGCCGCGGCGGTCCACGGGCCGAAGTCGCCCTCCGACGAGCTGCGCCTGCTGTTCGTGGGCCGGGCCGAGGAGCGCAAGGGCCTGCCGATCCTGCTGCGCGCCTTCGAGGCGCTGCGCCACGCCGGCGTGGCCGCGCGGCTCACCGTCGCCGGGGCCACGGACGAGGAGGTGGCGCCGTACCTGCTCGAGGGCGAGGGCGTGACCGTCGCCGGCCGGGTCAGCGACGACGAGAAGCGGCGCCTGCTGCACGATGCCGACGTGGTCTGCGCGCCGTCGCTCGGCGGCGAGAGCTTCGGCATGGTCCTGACGGAGGCCTTCGCGGCGGGCACGCCGGTCGTGGCCTCCGACATCGCCGGCTACCGCGACGTGGTGCGCGACGGAGTGGACGGCGTGCTCG
>JALZEZ010000086.1 GCA_030861775.1 Actinomycetota bacterium | reverse complement strand
CAGCACGTGCACGCGGTCGCCGGCGCGCAGGCGGGTCGCGCCGCGCGGCGGGATCGCCTCGTCGCCGCGCACGATCACGTTCACGACCGCCTCGCGCGGCAGCCCGAGGTCCCGCACGCGGGCGCCAACGATCGCGTCGCTGGCGTCGACCGGGTACTCGAGCACCTCCGCGCCCAGCCGGCGGATCGTCCCCGCCTCGGCGAGCGGGCTCGGCAGGGCGGGCTCGCTGGTGGTCAGCCCGAGGCGGTTGGCCAGCGGCTCGAAGGTCGTGCCCTGGAGCAGGGTCGAGATGACCACCGCGAAGAAGACGATGTTGAAGAACTCGAGGCTGTTGGGCACTTCGGCGATCACCGGGAAGGTGGCGAGCACGACCGGCAGCGCCCCGCGCAGCCCCGCCCAGCTCAGCAGCACGCGCTCGCGCACGCCGAAGCGAGCCAGGGCGGTGGCCGCGAAGGTCGCCATCGGCCGCGCGACGAACACGAGCACGAGGGCGAGCACGATCCCGTCGAACCACACGTCGCCGAGCTGGCTGGGGAAGACGAGCAGGCCCAGGGTGAGGAACATCGCGATCTGCGCGATCCAGGCCAGCCCCTGGTGGAAGGTCACCACCGTGCGCTTGGCCGGGATCACCGTCGTCCCCAGCGTCAGCCCGGCGAGGTAGACGGAGAGGAAGCCCGACCCGCCGAGCGTGTCGGCCGCTCCGAACGCGAGGCCGGCCGCGGCGAGCGACGCGACCGGGTAGAGGCCGGCGGAGTCGAGCTCCGCGCGGCGGAAGGCCCACGTCGCGGCGGCGCCCACGAGCAGCCCGATCACGGTCCCGATCGCGATCTGCTCCGCGAACAGCCCGGCCATGTCGAGCAGCCCGTAGCCCGGCTTCTCGATCCAGTCGATGAACCCGAGCACCAGGAGCACGGCGATCGGGTCGTTCATCCCGGACTCCCCCTCGAGCGTGCGCGCCAGCCGCCGCTCCAGCGTGGACGTGCGCAGCAGGGCGAAGATCGCGGCGCCGTCGGTGGCCGAGATGACCGCGCCCAGCAGCAGTCCCTGGAGCGTGGTCAGATCGAACAGCCAGGCGGCCACGAGGCCGGTGAGGACCGCCGTGCCGAGCGTGCCGAGCGCCGCCAGGCCCACCGCGGTGCGCAGCACCGGCCGGATCTCGCCGAACCCCGCCGAGAGGCCGCCCTCGAACAGGATCAGCGCGAGCGCGATGACGCCGATCGCCTTGGCCGCCTCGTAGTCGTCGAAGTGGATCCAGCCGGTCCCCTCCGACCCGACGATCATTCCGAGCGCGAGGAACAGCAGCAGGCTGGGCAGGCGGAGCCGCCGCGCCATCAGGGACGCGCCGAGTCCGCCGGCCAGCATCGCGGCGGCGATGAGGATCAGCTCCCCCTCGTGCACGCGCGAAGCTTGTCAGGCGGCGGACGGAGCGCCCAGGCTCCTGGATACGCTCGCGGGCGTGGCCTTCGCGGTGGCGGTGTTCGTGCTGGCGCTCGTCGCCCTCGCGACCGAGCGGATCGACCGGACCAAGGTCGCGCTCGTCGGCGCGTCCCTGATCGTCATCAGCCAGACGATCGAGCAGGAGGAGGCGATCGAGGCGGTCGACTTCAACACGATCGGCCTGCTCGCCGGGATGATGCTGATGGTCAAGCTGACCGAGCCGACCGGCGTCTACACCTACCTCGCGATCCGGGCCGGCCAGATCTCGAAGGGGCGCCCGTTCGCGGTGGCCGCCTCGCTGGCGGTGACCACGGCGGTCCTCTCGGCCTTCCTCGACAACCTGACCACGATCATCCTGGTCGTCCCGATCACGTTCCTGCTCGCGGACGCGCTCGACATCGACCCGATCCCACTGGTGATCATCGAGGTGATCACCTCGAACATCGGCGGCACGGCCACGCTGATCGGCGACCCCCCGAACATCATGATCGCGGGCGCCACCGACCTCTCCTTCGTGGACTTCATCGTGAACCTGGCGCCGCTCGCGGTCGTCACCTTCGTGGTGGTGACCGGCGCGCTGTACCTCTTCTACAGATCCCGTCTCCAGATCGCCCCTGAGGCGCGCGACCGTGTGATGGAGCTCGACGCGGGCAACGCCATCGAGGACCGCGACGAGCTGAACAGGACCGTGCCGGTGCTGATCCTCACGATCGTGGTCTTCTTCGCGCACAAGGCGCTCCACCTGGAGCCGGCGACCGTCGCGCTCGCGGGCGCGACCGTGATGCTCTTCACCACCCGCCAGTCGGTCCACGACGCGCTGGCCGGGATCGAGTGGCCGACGCTGTTCTTCTTCATGGGCCTGTTCGTCATGGTGGGCGGCCTGGAGGAGACCGGCGCGATCGAGGAGATCGCCGATGGGATCGCCTCGGTCACCGACGGCGACCGGACGGCCGAGCTGCTGGGCATCACCTGGGTCTCGGCGATCGGCTCCGGGATCGTGGACAACATCCCGTTCACCGCCACGATGATCCCCGTGGTCGAGGACCTGAGGGGCGACTCGGGCGACGATGCCTACTGGTGGGCGCTCGCGATCGGCGCCTGCTTCGGCGGCAACGCGACGATCGTGGCCGCCGCCGCCAACGTGGCCGCGGCCGGCCTGGCCGAGCGCGCCGGGCGGCCGATCGGCTTCACGCAGTTCCTCAAGGTCGGCTTCCCGGCCACCGTGCTGTCGATGGTGATCGCGACGGGCTACATCGCGATCCGCTACCTGTAGGGCGATGCCGCGGACCGTCACCGAGATCGTCCAGCGCGAGATCCCGCTTCTGGAGCACGACCAGCTGGTCGGGGAGGCCGTCCGGATGGTCGTGAAGAGCGGCCTGCCGGCGCTGCCGGTCGTGGGCGAGGACGGTTGCTTCGCGGGCATCTTCGGCGAGCGCGAGTTCATGGGCGCGCTGTTCCCCGGCTACATGAAGGACCTCAAGTACGCCGCCTTCGTGCCCGCGTCGCTCGACGACACCATCGAGAAACGGCGCGACTGCAGCAACGAACGGGTCGCCGAGCACATGAACACCGAGCACATCGACCTCAGCGGCGACTTCTCGGACGCGGCCGTGGCCGAGACCTTCCTGCACCACCGCGTGCTGATCATCCCGATCACCGACGAGGGGCGCGTGGTGGGAGTGATCACGCGCAGCGACTTCTTCCGCGTACTCGCCGAGCGGTTCCTGGACCGCTGACCCACCACGGTCGGCCTAAGGGGCCTCGGCCAGCTCCGCCAGGCCCCACAGGTCGCGCCACTCGTGGTCGTACGGCGAGTCGCCCGGGGGCGGCTCCTGGTGGCGGTTGACCCACGCCGTCCGCATGCCGGCCCGCGCGGCCGGGCCGATGTCGTACTTGAAGCCGAAGGCCACGTGCAGGACCCGCTCCGGCGGCTCGCCGATCCGCTCCAGCGCCCGTCGGAAGACCTCGTCGGAAGGCTTGTAGGCGCCCACGTCCTCGGCCACCTGCACGTCGTCGAACGGGACCTCGAGCTGGCGCAGGGTGTGCTCCATGATGTCGCGGTCGGTGTTGGAGACGATCATCAGCCGCACTCCGGCCGCGCGCGTGCGCCGCAGCGCCGGGCGGGTGTCGGGAAACGGCTGCCAGCTCCGCATCGCACGCACCACGGCCTTGCCGTCCTCGGCCGGGTCGTAGGGCCAGCCGCGCTCCTCGCACAGGAGCCGCAGCGACTCGGCCAGCACGTCCTTGTAGGGCCGGTACTCGCCCTGGATCAGCTCGAACTGGATGGCCTCGAACCGTTCGCGCAGCTCGCGGCCGGGCACCAGCTCGTCCACCCGCGCGCGCAGCGCCTTCTCGTACAGGAACGAGCCGAACCCGCCCTCCCAGTCGATCAGGGTGCCGTAGCAGTCGAAGGTGGCGATGGCGGGGCGCATGGCCGCCAGCCTAGACTTGAAGCCCTGATGTCGTTGCTGGAGAGGGTCAAGGCGGACACGGCCGCCGCGATGAAGGCGGGCGAGCGCGAGCGCGTGACCGCGCTGCGCATGGTCACGGCCGAGCTCCAGCGCGCCCACAAGGAGGGCGGCGGGGACGAGTCGGACGAGGTTGCCGTGCTCCAGCGCGAGCGCAAGCGCCGGCTCGAGTCCGCCGATGCCTACCGCGATGGCGGGCGCGAGGACCTGGCCGCCGGCGAGGAGCGCGAGGCCGAGCTGATCTCCTCCTACCTCCCCGAGCAGCTCTCGGACGAGGAGCTGGACGCGATCGTCGGCGACGTGGTGGCCGAGACCGGCGCCGCCTCGCCGAAGGAGATGGGCCGGGTCATGTCGATGGTCATGCCGCGCGTGCAGGGGCGCGCCGACGGCAAGCGCGTGAGCGCGCTCGTCAAGGAGAAGCTCACCGCCTAGTGCGCAAGCAGGTCGAGCTCCCCACAGCCGTCGCCGAGGAGCTGGCGGGCCCCGGCGACGCGATCATGAAGACGCTCGAGAGCCACCTCGGCGCGGACATCTTCCTGCGCGGCAACGTGCTCACGCTCGACGGCGACGAGGAGGACGTGGCCGCCGCCGACGAGATCGTGCGCGAGGTGTCGGACCTGGTCCGCCAGGGGCACGAGATCGCCCCTGGCACGATCGCCGCGATCACGAGCGCGCTCGACCAGCACGAGAGCCCGAGCCGGATCCTCGAGGACGTCGTCTGGCGCCACCGGGGGCTGAAGGTGGCGCCGAAGACGGTGAACCAGAAGCGCTACGTGGACGCGATCCGCGAGCAGACGATCACCGTGGGCATCGGCCCGGCGGGCACCGGCAAGTCGTTCCTGGCGGTGGCCATGGCCGTGTCGGCGCTGTCGCGGCGGGAGGTCAACCGGATCGTGCTGACCCGCCCCGCTGTCGAGGCCGGCGAGCGGCTCGGCTTCCTGCCCGGCGACCTGATGGCGAAGGTCGACCCCTACCTGCGCCCGCTGTTCGACGCCCTGTACACGATGCTCGAGCCCGAGCGGGTCAACCAGTACCTCGACCGCGGCACGATCGAGGTCGCCCCGCTCGCCTTCATGCGCGGCCGCACGCTGAACGACTCGTTCATCATCCTCGACGAGGCCCAGAACACGAGCCCGGAGCAGATGAAGATGTTCCTCACGCGGCTCGGGTTCAACTCGAAGATGGTCGTGACGGGCGACATCACCCAGATCGACCTCCAGGGCGACCAGCGCTCGGGCCTGGTCGTGATCGGCGACATCCTGGGCTCGGTCGAGGGAATCGAGTTCGTGCGCTTCGGCGGCGAGGACGTGGTTCGCCACAAGCTCGTGCAGCGCATCGTGGCCGCGTACGACGCGTACGGGAAGCGCCAGGCCTGACGGCGGTTTGACCCCGCCGCTCGGGTGGTATCCCCGAGCATGCCTCCGGGGGGCCGAAGGGGCGCGGTGCCGTCGCTTGCGCTGGCGGCGCTCGTCGCCGTCCTAGCCGCCGCGCCGGCGAGCGCGCAGTTCCCGATGCCGCAGACCGCCGTCGGCGACGCCCAGACGCACGACCCGTCGCTCGTGGTCCGCAACGGGACGCCGCGCTACGCGCTGTTCTCGACGCACAACCAGGTGAAGTACTCGGCCGACCGCACCGTCTGGGTCCGCGGGCCCGGGCCACTCGACCCGGTGCCGGAGTGGACGCGCCAGTACGGCAACGGCGGCATGTGGGCCCCGGACGTCTCGTACCACGACGGCCGGTACTGGATGTACTACTCGCCCTCGACCGTCGGAAGCCAGCACTCGGCGATCGGGCTGGCCACGAGCCTGACCGCCGAGCCGCGCTCGTGGAAGGACGAGGGCCTCGTGCTCGCCTCGCGCCACGGCGACCCGTACAACGCGATCGATCCGGCGCTGCTGGTGGACGACGACGGCCGCTGGTGGCTCACGTTCGGGTCGTACTGGAACGGGATCTACACGATCGAGCTCGACCCCTCGACGGGCAAGGTGAAGAGCGGCGCGAGCCCGATCCACCTGGCCAAGCGCGCCTCGGGCAGCGCGATCGAGGGCGCGTACGTCTTCAAGCGCGGCGGCTTCTACTACCTGTTCGCGTCCTACGGCTCGTGCTGCCCGGCGCTGGTCGGCGCGCCCAGGCCGACGTACGAGATCCGGGTCGGGCGCTCGACCTCGATGACCGGTCCGTACGTGGACAAGAGCGGCACGGCCATGACCGCGGGCGGCAGCTCGCCGGTCCTGAGCGGGCACGCCCACGTGGCCGGACCCGGCGGCCAGACCGTCGTGCACGACCCGAGCACCGACCGCGACCTGCTGGTCTACCACTGGTACGACGCGCGGCTGAACTACACCTCGTTCCTCGGCATCAACAACCTGCGCTGGGACGCGAGCGGCTGGCCGGTGGTCGAATGAGGCGGCGCGGGGCGATGTCGGCGCTCGTCGCCGTGGCCGCGCTCGCGGCGGCCGCACCGGCGGCCGCGCAGTACCCGAACCCCCGCCTTGCGGTGGGGGTCGAGGGCGTGCACGACCCGTCGCTCGTCGTGCGCGGGGTCACGCCGCGCTACATGCTCTTCTCGACCCACAACCAGGCGCGGATCTCCACCGACCGCACGGCGTGGGTCAAGCTGGAGAACGCGCTCCAGCCGGTGCCCGAGTGGACCCGCCCCTACGGCAACGGCGGCATGTGGGCGCCGGACGTCTCGTTCCAGCGCGGCCGCTACTGGATGTACTACACCGCCGCCACGACCACCGGGTCGAGCATGGCCATCGGCCTGGCGACGAGCACGACGGCCGAGCCGCGGAGCTGGGTGGACCGCGGGATGGTGATCGACTCGAACTCGGGGTCGGCGTACAACGCGATCGACCCGGACCTGCTCGTGGACCCGAGCGGCCGCTGGTGGCTCGCGTTCGGCAACGTCTCGCGCGGCGTGCACGTGGTGGAGCTCGACCCGTCCACCGGCAAGGTCAAGAGCGGCGCCGCGCCGGTGAGGGTGGCCGCCGCCACCGACGGCGCGATCACCGCGCCCGCCCTCTACCGCCGCGACGGCTACTACTACCTCATGGCGGCCTACGGGAGCTGCTGCCCGCCGCTCGTCGGAGCCAGCCCGCCCTCCCAGCGCATCCGGGTCGGGCGCTCGACCTCTCCGACCGGCCCGTACCTGGACCACACCGGGACCGACATGCTCGCCGGCGGCGGGAAGACCCTCCTCGCGACCCACGGCGACTTCGTGACCGGCCCGGGCGCCCCGAACCCCGTGTACGACCCGGCGGACGACTCCGACCTGCTCGTCTACCACTACTACGACCGGCGCATCAACTACACGTCGTTCCTGGGGATCAACTACCTGGGCTGGGACGCGAGCGGCTGGCCGTACCTGCCGTAGCCGCATAATCGGGCGGTGGCCGAGCCGCTCGAGATAGAGGTCCACGGGAGCGAGGACCCGATCTTCCCCACCGCCGTGGACTTCGCCCTGGAGGCCGCGGGCGTCCACGGGGGGCACGTGGCGGTGTCCCTGGTCGGCGAGGACGAGATCCGGCGGCTCAACCGCGAGCACCGCGGGCGCGACGAGCCCACCGACGTGCTCTCGTTCCCGGTGGACGAGGCGGGGCCGAGCGCGGGGCCGCGCGAGCTCGGCGACGTGGTGATCTGCCCGGCGCACACCGAGGATGTCGTCGAGGCCGTGGTCCACGGCGTGCTCCACCTCTGCGGGCACGACCACGAGACCGACTCCGGCGAGATGCTCGCGCTCCAGGACGCGGTCATGGCGGAGCTGCGCCCGTGAGCCGCAGCGGGTTCGTCGCGCTCGCCGGCCGGCCGAACGTCGGCAAGTCCACGCTGGTGAACCGGCTGGTGGGGGAGAAGGTCGCGATCGTCTCGAACCGCCCGCAGACCACCCGCCGGGCCATCCGCGGGGTGGCCACGCACGACGACTGGCAGATGGTGCTGGTGGACCTCCCCGGGGTGCAGCGCCCGCGCGACCCGCTGACCGAGCGGATGCAGCGGCGGATGGAGTCGGAGCTGCGCGAGTCGGACGCCGCGCTGTTCGTGCTCAACGCCCAGCAGGGCGTGGGGCCGGGCGACCACTTCATCGCCCGGGCCATCCGCTCCGCGGGGGTGCCGCACGCGATCGCCGTCAACAAGGTCGACGTGCTCGACCGGGCCAGGACGCTCCAGGCCCTGGAGGCCGCGGCCTCGCTCGAGCTCGACGGCGAGGTCTTCCCGGTCAGCGCGCTGCGCGGGGCGGGCGTGCCGGAGCTGGTGGAGGCGCTGGTCGCGCTGATGCCGGAGGGGCCGCTGCTCTACCCGCCCGAGGAGCGCACCGACCAGCCGCTCCGGGTCCGGATCGCCGAGCTGGTCCGCGAGCAGATCCTCGCCCGCACGCGCGACGAGCTGCCGCACGCGGTGGAGGTGGAGGTGGACGAGCTCGAGGAGCGCGACGACGGGCTGGTCGTGGTCGTGGCTCGCGCCTGGGCGGAGACCGAGTCGCAGAAGGGGATCCTGATCGGCGCCCGGGGGAACATGGTCCGGGCGGTGGGAACCGCGGCGCGGCGCGAGATCGAGGCGCTGCTGGGGCGGCGCGTGCACCTCGACCTGTCCGTGCGGGTGCGCAAGGGCTGGCGCCGCGACGACGCGCTGCTGGACCGGCTCGGCATCGACTGACGCGCCACTACCCTGACCGGGGTGCGGCCGCTCAAGTGGGGGATCCTGGTCGCGGCGGCGTGCGCGCTGTTCGCGACGCCGGCGGCGGCAGCGCCGACCTGGTCGGAGCCCCAGGCGATCTCGCCGCCGGGAGCGCTGGACATCCGGACGGCCATGGACGCCGGCGGCAACGCGCTCGTCACGTGGGGCGTCCTCAACGAGGACCGGACCACGGCCGGCTACTACCGCTGGTGGCTGGCGGGGCGCGGCTGGGCCGAGGTGCGGCGGATCCCGCGCAAGCGGGTGGTGCAGGGTCTGGCCATGACGCCGCTCGGCGAGGCGCAGGTCGTGGTCCAGGAGCGGCCGGACCACCCCGGCGGCCCGCTGTTCGTCGCGACGGCGAAGCCGGGCGAGGCCCTCGACGGCTTCGAGCAGGTGACCGCGACCGCCGCGCCGTCGGGCGTCGCCTTCGGCGCCGACGACGCCGGCAACGCGATCCTCGCCTGGGTCCAGTCCGGCGACGCGCCCGTTCTCTACGTGGCCACCCGTCGCGCGGGCGGCAAGTTCAGCGAGCCGCTCGGCCTCGAGACCCACGTCGGCGCGCGCCCGATCGTGGCCGTGAACGCCGCCGGGGCGGCGGTGGTCGCGTGGGGCAGCAACCTGAGGGGCGGGGTGGCCGCCGCGTACCGGCCGCCGGGCGGGTCGTTCGGGCCGAACGAGCTGGCCATCTCGGAGCACTCCTATCCGCAGGACATCGGGATCGACACCGCCGGCCGCGCCGTCGTGACCGGCCACGAGCCCATCTTCGCCCCGGGCCCCGAGACCCGCGCGCGCTACGCGGTCCGCTCCGCGCTCGACGAGTGGTCCGACCCGCGGTCGATCGACGCCGAGGGACTCGCCGCGGGGATGTTCGTGGAGCCGCGCGGGACGATCACGTTCATGACCGTGCACGAGTCGGAGCGCGACCGCTACGAGCACCGTGCCTTCACGCTGATGCCGGACGGCTCGCTCGCCCGCGAGACCGTCGCCTCCGGCGCGGCCGGCTGGCCCAAGGGCGCCATGGACCTGCGCGGCGACATCCTGCACGTCTTCCAGCGGAGCACCGCGGCCGGCGGTTACGAGCTCGTGGCACGCGAGCGCGGCTTCGCCCAGTTCGCCTTCGGGCCGGAGGCCCTCGTCGCGCCGATGAGCAACCGCAGCTACGCGTTCGCGCCAGCATCGAACGACCTCGGCCAGGCGATCGTGGCATGGGCGGAGCTGCCGCTCCCCGGAGAGCCCTGGAAGCCCGGCCCGGTGCGCGTGGCGATCCGCGACGACCCCGCCCTGCGCGACCTGCCGCTCCCGCCGGACGTGGACCTGTACGCCGACCCGCTCGCCACCCTCGACCCGGACGGCGACCTGAGCGTCCCGATCCGCTGCGACCAGGACTGCAAGGCGATCCCGACCGGGATCGTCTTCCCCGGCGCCGGGCGCGATGCGGTCGCGGGCCGCGGCGGCTCGAAGCGCTTACGGCGGGCGAAGAGGGGGAGGGTCCTGGTCGACTTCGGCGCCGCGGGGGCCCGGGCGGTCCGCGAGGCGCAGGCGGCGGGGGCGAAGCCGTGGGTCTCGGTCTCCGTGCGCGCCCGCGGCAGGTCGCCGCGCCCGCTCCTCGTCAGCCGCCGCTACAGGCTCCGCTGACGAGCGAGTGATCCCTTTTAC
>JALZEZ010000085.1 GCA_030861775.1 Actinomycetota bacterium | reverse complement strand
TACGAGGCCCGCTTCGTCGGCTCGCACCTCCCCGAGAACACGCGGATGGCCGTCGGCATCTGGAGCCCGGCGGCGGCGGACTGGGAGACGTACGAGAAGTACCCCGACCTGAGCCGCGTCCCGAACAACCCCGCGCCGGGCGCGGTCCCGTGGGGTTTCTGGCGCTTCTGCGCGAACTACTCGCGTGCGATGGGCGACGACCCCTCGGCGTGCAACGAGACGGGCGGCGACGGCGGCAACCAGGCGGTGATCGCGCTCAGCGCCCACAGCACCGTCGAGAGCAAGGTCGCGGAGGCCTGGCTCGGCTACTCGCAGCTCTGGCTCAACGACACGAACAACCCGCAGTGGTGGAGCACGGGGACGGTCCCGACGAACTGGGCGCGCGATCACTCGGGCACGATCTCGGTCGAGGCCCGCGACGGCGGCCTCGGCATGAAGGCGATCTACCTCGACCGCCCCGCCGAGGGAAGGACCGACGCGACGCACGGCTGCAACGGGTCGGTGACGTCGCGCTGCCCGGAGAGCCTCCCGGCGACGCTCTCCTACAACACGGCGACGTGGCCCGAGGGCAAGCAGACGATGACGCTGAGCTCGAAGGACATCCTCGACCACCCCGGGACGGAAGTGGCGAAGGAGCTGAAGATCGACCGCACGGCGCCGCCGAAGCCGACCGCCACCGGCACGCTGCACGACAACGACGGCAAGGCCGTCGGCGGGACGGCGTACGACCTGGCGATCACCGCCCAGGACCAGTCGCACCTCTCCGGCGCCGGCGACATCAAGATCTGGGTGGACCGCCCCGGCGACGGCCTCGGCGAGGTCCTCGACACGACCGACGGCCAGGGCAACACGTGGGACCCCGGCGCCCAGAACCCGCAGGACGGCGGGTCGATACCCCGGAGCTACCGGCTCAACACGACGGGCGAGGGCATGTACAGGGTCACGGTCAAGTCCTACGACCGGGCGGGCAACGAGACCGCGACGCCGCTCACCTACGCGGTCAGGGCCGACCACGTCAATCCCGTGACCACGAACGTCTCGCACCAGGGGCTGCCGTCCGGCTGGTTCGAGAACGCGACCATCACGACCACCGTCACCGGCACCGACGCGGGCGGGGGGATCAAGGAGGGCAAGCTGATCTTCCCGGGCGGCTGGCAGAACGAGGACCGGGTCACGACGAGCTACAACCCGTTCGCCGTCGGCAGCGCCCGCACCTTCGAGGGCTGGGCCAAGCGCGACAACTCGGGCAGCTGGGACATGCTCTTCGGCGGCAGCGGCACGTACGCGCCGGTCCTCTACCTCCAGCAGAACCAGGCGGCGATGCACTTCCACCCGGACTCGACCGCCGGCTACGTCAGCTGGTCGAACATGCCGGCCGTCGGCACCTGGTTCCACTGGTCGCTCGTCTTCGACGACGGGGCCAACCGCGCCGAGCTGTTCATCAACGGCGCGAGCCGCGGTTCCCTGACGACGACCGTCCCCTACAACTCGAACCCGGGCACCTTCACGATCGGCTACACCACGCCCGACAACGAGTTCTCGGGCTCGCTCGACGACGTCGCGGTCTACTCGCGCGCGCTCAGCGCGGCGGAGGTCGGCCAGCTCTACCAGCCGAACCCCTTCGCCTCGCGCACCGCCTTCTGGCGCCTCAACGAGACACAAGGCCCCGTCGCCTACGACTCGGTTGGCGACAACGACGGCACCTACGTCGCCACCCCGCAGTTCGGCGCCGCCGGCGCGACCGCGGACGGCGACAAGGCGGTCCGCCTCAACGCCGACCCCCAGCCGGGCGAAAACGAGGACCGGGTCACGACGAGCTACAACCCGTTCGCCGTCGGCAGCGCCCGCACCTTCGAGGGCTGGGCCAAGCGCGACAACTCGGGCAGCTGGGACATGCTCTTCGGCGGCAGCGGCACGTACGCGCCGGTCCTCTACCTCCAGCAGAACCAGGCGGCGATGCACTTCCACCCGGACTCGACCGCCGGCTACGTCAGCTGGTCGAACATGCCGGCCGTCGGCACCTGGTTCCACTGGTCGCTCGTCTTCGACGACGGGGCCAACCGCGCCGAGCTGTTCATCAACGGCGCGAGCCGCGGTTCCCTGACGACGACCGTCCCCTACAACTCGAACCCGGGCACCTTCACGATCGGCTACACCACGCCCGACAACGAGTTCTCGGGCTCGCTCGACGACGTCGCGGTCTACTCGCGCGCGCTCAGCGCGGCGGAGGTCGGCCAGCTCTACCAGCCGAACCCCTTCGCCGCGCGCACCGCCTTCTGGCGCCTCAACGAGACGAGCGGCCCCGTCGCCTACGACTCGGCCGGCGACTACGACGGGACCTACGGCGGCGTCCCGCAGTTCGGCATCGCCGGCGCGACCGCCGACGGCGACAAGGCGGTCCGCCTCAACGCCAACAACCCCCAGCCGGGCGTTCGCACGGGCCCGAACAGCACGGATCCGAACTGCGCGGGCACGGTTGCCTCACCGTGTCCGAACCCGGGGTCGGCCTCGATCACCTACACGCAGGCCGACCTGCCGGAGGGCGTCCATACGACGAACGGCAAGGTCGTCGACGCGGCCGGGCGCGAGTCGGACAACCAGATCGGCTGGATCACGAAGCGCGACGCCTCCCCGCCCAACGCGCCGCCCTCGCTGGCCGGCACGCTCGCCGCGGCCAACGGCTGGGTGAGCGAGTCGACGGCCCACTCCCTGAACACCACCTGGACCGACAGCCACTCCGGCATGAAGAGCTCGGAGGTGCAGCTCACCCAGAGCCCGGTGGCGGACGATCGCTTCGGGCGCTTCGAGACGGGCGGCTGGGGCAAGTCGGACGACTGGGTCGACTGGACCGTCCTGGCCGGCGGGACCTCGAGCTTCTCGACCGATGGCAGCGGCGGCCTCGTCGTCATGGGCGCCGAGCGGCTGAACCACCTGCCCGAGCCGGCGGCGACGAACGTGAACGCGAGGGTGCAGATCACGTACCCGGCGACGCCGCCCGCGACGGGTGACCTGGGCGGGTGGATCTCCTCGCGCATCCAGATCGACGGCCAGCGCGTGGACGTCGGGCTCGTGCGCCAGCCGGACGGCAGCCTGTTCATCCGGGGCCGCCTGACGAGCGGGTTCCAGCTCTTCAACGTCCCCACCGGCAATGCCAGCGGCAACCGGTCGTTCAACCTGCGCGTGCAGGTGGATGGCACCACCGTGCGCGCGAGCGCCTGGCGGGTCGGTGTCGGCGAGCCTCCGACCTGGACGGTCAACGCGTCGAACCTGTCGATCCCGACCGGCCAGGGCCTGATGGGCCTGCGCACCGACGGCGGCAACACGAGCCTCGCGCTCGGCTTCGACGACTTCGCGGTGACGCGCCTGCCCGAGTACGTCTCGCAGGGCACCAGCAGCCGTACCTGCACCGCCGACTCGCCGTCGACCACCGACGCCCCGAACGGCGGCTGCCCGCCGACGCTCACGCATCCCCACACCTGGAACACCACCGGCTACGGCGACGGTACGTACCGCTTCAAGCTGATCGGCCGCGATCCGCTGAACCACCCGCGCGAGCACGTCCACCCGGTGCGGCTCGACACGGTCTTCCCGTGGCCCGGCCACGCCGGCCGGCTCTTCGACGCCCGCGACACCTGGCTGACCGGCGACCAGTCGCTGGCCCTCACGGGCTTCGACGGCCTCTACACCGGACATAGGTCGGGCGTCCGGACGGTGGAGATCAAGGACACCCACAACGGCGTCGAGTCCACTCCGCGCTCGGTAACCGACCCGTGCACCACCGAGTGCCCGTCCACGCTGAGCACGTCGTGGACCTTCAACCGGCAGCTGCTGGGCGACGGCTACCACACGATCAAGCCCGTGGCGATCGACCGCATGGGGCACCGCTCCGACTGGTTCCCGTTCACCGTCAAGAACGACAAGCAGCTCCCGAGGATCCCCGACCGCAGCGGCACGCTTCCGGCCGCGAACGGGCGCGCGGTGCGCGGCTCGAACTTCACGCTCAGCACGCGGGCCACCGACGGCACGACCGCCAGCCCGAGCTCAGGCGTCCGGCAGACGAAGCTCTTCTCCGGTCCGATCTCGGCGCTGGGGAACCTGACCGAGCGTTCGGCGAGCACGGCGCAGAACCCGGGCGGCGACAACGCCGAGCAGAGCTGGACCGCGGACTTCGCCCCCTCGATCGGCGACGAGAGCCGGACGCCGAGGCGGATCCGCGTGCAGGCGGCCGACCAGGTCGGCAAGACGACCGCCACGTCGCCTGCGCTGTCGCTTTCGCCGCGCGGCCACTGGCGCCTCGACGAGACCGGCCCCGGGCCTCAGCAGGTCGCGAACTCCGGCTTCGAGACGAACACCGACGGCTGGAGCAACAACAGCGGCGCGTTCTGGAACCCGGTCACCTCGGTCACGCGCCTCGCCGAGGGCGGCCACTCGGGCGTGGCCTTCGCGCGCGTGGCCACGCCGGGCAGGAACCACTGGGAGGGCCCGTCGTACCAGCTCTCCGGCCCGTTCAGGAGAGGCGTCCGCTACACGGTGTCGGTGTGGGTGCGGGGCGTCGTCGGCTCGGGCACCGTGGGCCCCACGCTCGGCGCGACCAGCAGCGACAACGGCGGGATCGGCACCGCGATCACGAGCGCGACCGGCTGGACCCAGGTCACCTCGAGCTGGACCCCCACCGCCGAGGCCGCCGTCGCCTACGTGGCGATCTCGACCCGCGCCGCCTCCCAGGCCATGACCTTCGACTTCGACGACGTGCAGGTCTACGAGACCGGCACGAACGCGAAGGACGGGTCGCAGGCCTACAACCCGGGCACGTACACCAACAGCCCGACCCTGGGCGAGGCCGGCGCCACCACCGACGGGAACGGGGCCGTGCGGTTCAACGGCTCGAACTGGGTATCGGTGCCGGACGCGGGCTCGCTCGACCTCGGCGACAACTTCACGATCGAGGCCTGGTACAAGCGCACCGGCACGGCCGACGCGTTCATCCTGGGCAAGGGCGGGGGCGCCTACGCGCTGCGGACAGTGAGCGGCAGGCTGTCGCTCCGCAAGGTGGGCGTCGGCAGCGCCGTGGAGTCGTCCGTGATCGCTCCGGGCGACGGCCTCTGGCACCACGTGGTGGCGACGAAGGCGGGACCGACCGCCAAGCTCTACCTCGACGGTCAGGACGTGACCGGGACGGTCACCAGCCAGACCTTCACCGACAGCTCGGACCCGCTCCACATCGGCACCAACGCGGGGGCGGCCGAGTCGGACAGGTGGAACGGCTGGCTCGACGACGTGGCGGTGTACTCGCGCGCGCTGACCGAGACCGAGGCCATGTCGCTCTACAACCCCGAGCCGGCCGACTGGCGGATCGCGGACTGGCGCATGAACGAGCTCGCCGGGGCGACCGCGGAGGACTCCACCACCCGGCCCGAGCAGGTGACGAACGGCAGCTTCGAGACCGACCTGACCGGCTGGGGGAACATCGGCCTCGCCTCGATGACCCGCAGCACGAGCCGGGCGCACGTCGACGCGGCGTCGCTGCGGGCGGTCAGCGACGGCACCGCGGACCGCACCCAGTGGACGACGGCCCCGCTGGTCGTCGGCCGCCGCTACACGTTCTCCGCCCGGGTTCTCGTGGAGTCCATGACCACGGACCAGATCTTCCTGCGCGTGGCCGACAACACCGGTTCGGGGCCGGGGATCTTCACGGGCGGCACGGGCGGTCAGGTGACGGCCACGGGCGAGTGGCGCAGGGTGTCGGTCAGCTTCGTGGCCCAGTCGGCGACGCCGCACCAGCTACAGGTGCGTCAGAACGCGCCGGGCGACGCCACCTGGTACGTCGACGACGTCTCGCTGAGGGAGAGGAGCTCGGGCACCTACAACGGCGGGTTCACCCTGAACCAGCCGGGCGCGACCGGCGACGGCGACCGGGCGGTGGACTTCAACAGCGCGCACGTCGACCTCTCGTTCGCGCACAGCCCGACGAGCGGCTTCACGATCGAGACCTGGGCGCGGCTCGACTCCACCCTCAACGTCGACCCGGCGATCGTCTCGCAGCGCGACGGCGGCGGCACCGGGCGATCGCTCCTGTACGTCCCGTCCTCGACCGGGAGGTTCGCCTCGAACCTCGGCGGCACGATCCGCGACTCCGGCTTCACGCCGCAGCTCAACCGCTACTACCACGTGGTCTTCACCTACGCCGGCGGCACGAGCGGCGCGTGGAACTTCTACGTGGACGGCGCGCGGACCGCCGGCGGCACCGCGACGGCCGAGAGCAGCACGGGCGGATGGGTGATCGGCGCGAACAAGAACCGCAACGCGGGGTACTGGGACGGCCCGATCGACGACGTGTCCGTCTACGGGCACGCGCTGAGCGCGCCCGACGTGGCGCGGCTGGCCGCCGGGCAGACGTACGACTGGAACGTGGTGTTCGACAACGGCGCGCCGGCGCTGGCGGCGCCCACGCACGATCCGCCGCTGAGCGAGTGGGTCAACGGCACGACCCAGCTCCGGGCGGACCTCACCGCGGAGGACCTGGTCAGCGGCGTGAAGCGCTTCGAGCTCGTGACGCCCGGCGGCCCGGTCCAGGCGGGCGAGGACCAGAACTGCTCGGACTCGATCTCCTCCCTGTGCCCGACGAAGCCGCCGAGCCGTCCGATCGGCTACACGGCGGCGAACGTCCCCGACGGGCTCGCCACGATCTCGGCGACCGCTCTCGACCCGGCGGCGAACCGCTCGGCCGCTGAGGAGTGGCAGAGGCGCGTCGACAGCACCGCGCCCGCCGAGCCCGTGCTGACCGGCGAGCTGTGGGACTCGCGCGACGGCGCGGTCGCGGACGGCACCTACGAACTGCACGTCGAGGCCGCCGACGGGAACCCCGAGGGCAGCCCGCACGCGGGGATCGAGTTCATCCGCATCTACGTCCAGGACCCGAACACGGGCGCCTGGACCGAGCAGAGTCCGGATGACGCGGACGTCTCGACGTGCGGGACGGACTGTCCGCACACGGCCTCGCGGGACTGGACCTTCGACACGGCCGGAAGGCCCGAGGGCCGGCGCACGATCCGCGTCACCGCTTTCGACAAGGCGAAGAACCCGCGCTCGACCGAGTTCAAGGTCGTCTTCGACAAGACGCCGCCCGAGTTCACCGAGCGCTCCGGGACCCTCTGGGACCAGCGGAACAGCCAGACCGCCCTGAACGGCAAGTACTACCTGACGGTCCGCGCGAAGGACGGGGACACCACGAACCCGCAGCTCACGGCGCGGTCGGGGGTGGAGCACATCGAGGTCTACGTGGACGACGTACTTCAGGACAGCGTCGACCAGGACTGCCCCGGCGGGAACTGCACCGGTGCGATGGTCGACTGGGAGTTCGACACCGCGAACTACCCCGGTGGAAGCCACACCGTGAAGATCGTGGTCAGGGACAGGCTGGACCACGAGCTGACCGACTCGTTCACGGTCACGACCCAGTGCTGTCGCGGCACGGCCACGACGTGGGCGACCCTGCTGGGGGCGCGCGACGTGCGCTTCGCGGACGTCGACGGGAGCATGGGGGTCGACGCGGTGACGCGCGACGCCGCGGGGAACGTCAGCGTGGGGCACTCGAACGGCTCGGGCTTCGACACCCCGGTTGCCTGGGGGACGTGGAGCACGACCTACGAGATGCATCTCGGCGACGTCAACGACGATGGCCGCGCCGACCTCGTCGGGCGGACCGTCCCCGTGTCTGGCGCGCCCGAGCTCCAGTCGGACCTCAAGGTCGGCCTCTCGACCGGAACCGCGTTCGCGGCCGAGGCGACCTGGGGCACGTGGAGCTCGCTCTACGACATGGACGTGGTCGACCTCAACGCCGAGGACGGCGCGGACGTCGTGGGGCGCGACCCGGCGACCGGCGACGTCCGCGCCGCCCTGTCGGACGGGATCGGCACGTTCGAGGCCGCGACGTCTTGGGGCAACATGTCCGCGAGCCACGACCTCAGCTTCGCCGACGCCGACAGCGACGGCTCCGCCGACGCGATCGGACACCACCAGACCACCGGCGACGTGCAGGTGGCGCTCGCGGGCGGCGAGGGGTTCAAGGCATCGACGAGCTGGGGCACGTGGAGCACTGACTACGAGCTCACCTTCGGCGACGTCGACGGAAATCAGTCGGCGGACGCCGTCGGACGCAACACCGAGACGGAGGAGGTGCGCTACGGCGCGTCGACCCAGGAGGCGTTCCAGGCCTCCCAGGCCTTCGGCACCTGGACGTCCGGGTACACGGTCGAGTCGGCGGACGTGGACGGCGACGGTCTCGCGGACGTGCTGGGCGTGGGCGGAGTGACCCCCGAGGCCCGGGTCGCGCTCTCGAACGCGCCGCGCCCCGCCCTACCCGAGCCGGCCGACTACGAGCCCGACCCCGAGATCCCGGTCGGCGACGAGGACAACGGCGGGATCGGCGCGGCCCAGGCCCAGGGCTCCCCGGCCACGGCGAAGCTGACGCTCGCGATCCAGGACCAGTTCAGGTTCCTCCGCCGCGGGCGGCTGCACCTCGACCCGGGTGGCGAATGGGAGTACGGCCCCGCTTCTACCCAGCAGGGCGACGAGGCCGAGGCGAAGCTCGAGAACTACTACGAGCAGTTCGCGCAGGCCGGCGTGCACGCGATCCGCTTCCTGGTCGAGTGGGGGCACCACGAGAACCGCGACCTCGAACCGAACACGCCGGGCGGCCAGTACCCACCCGGTCAGGGTCGCTACAACTTCTGGCACCTCTACCACAGCGTCCGGAGCGCCCGGGAGGCCGGCCTCCAGGTCCTGCTGACGCTGTCCGGGTCGAAGCGCGACTGCGACACGGACATCAACCCGAACGGGATCAGCTGCCCCGCGAGCGGATCGGGTCCCGCGACGTCGACCTCCCGCAATCCCGACCCCGCGAAGTTCGGGGAGTTCGTCAAGGCCGCCGTGCTCCAGTTCACCCGCGGCGCGGACCCCCAGAGCGAGACGGCCGATACCGATCCGACGACCCCGGGCGACCCCTACGGGCAGCCGACCACGAGCTCGCCGGTCCTCGACGAGGGGGACCGGGTCCACTTCTTCTCGATCTGGAACGAGCCGAACCACAAGGGCTGGCTCCAGCTCGGCCCGGACAACACCCCGCCAACCTCAACCGCGTACGACAGGACGAACAAGGTCCCCGTGGTCAGGTACCGCCAGCTCTACGAGCAGGCGAAGGTCGCGTACGACGAGGCGATCACCGGCACGGACGGCGCGGCCAACGTCCCGGGCACGAAGATCCTGATAGGCGAGCTCTCCTCGCGGAAGTCGACCTACCGGTTCGAGGGCGAGTCCGCCTGCGGTAACGATTGCGACCGTTTGCCGGTCGAGTTCCTCGAGGCCGTCGCGAACGGAAGCTCGGCGGGACTCCAGGCGGACGGCCTCGCCTATCACCCGTACCAGCCGAGCGACGCCCCCTGGGACAGGCCCGAGAAGGAGTACCGCGGCATCACCCGGCTGGGCGAGGTCGTGAGGAGCCTGGAGGGCCTGTGCGGCAAGACAGGATCGGGCGCCACGGCGTCGTGCGGCGGCAAGCTGCGCACGGCCAGCGGCACGCGGCCGGACCTCTACCTGACCGAGTTCGGGTACCTGAACCGTCCCGAGGTCTACAAGGAGGCGACCAGCAGGTGGCACTCGGAAGGGGAGCGCGAGCTGTGGCTCAAGTCCGAGGGCTCGACGAAGCGAGGCGTGCTCGAGCGAGCACGGAAGTACGCGAAGTGGATGCTCATGTACCAGGTGATCGAGAACGACCCCGAGGACGGCGGCACGCCCCAGCAGCCGCGTCAGAGCACCGGGGACAACGGCATCGTGGGGATCAGGCCGCCCACCAGCAACCAGGACGACGAGCCGCAGGACACCAACCCCGCGCGGCCGTGGCAGCTCGTCGGCAAGCGCTACTACAACAAGAAGTCGGTTGCGCGCGGCAGCGGCGTGTACGGGGGGCGCTTCCACTTCTGGACCGAGAACCCGGCCGTACGGAACCGCGCGCCGTTCGTCACCTCGAGACGTGCGTACTGCGCCATCAGGAACTGGGCGGTGCGGAGAGGCGACTACGGCCCGGAGGTCACCCGGTGCCCCTAGCGCCGAGGGCCGACGCAACTTCGCCGGTCCCGCGACGTTGACTCGGTAGATGGACGGGCGGGCCTTGGTGGTGGCGGGCGGAATAGCGCTGGCCGCCGCGTGGGCGGCGGCGCCCGCCGGCGCGGCCGAGGTCCGGGCCGCGGCGCCCGTGAGC
>JALZEZ010000334.1 GCA_030861775.1 Actinomycetota bacterium | reverse complement strand
GCCGGTGAGGGCCTTCTCGGGCCCGTGCGCGACCCAGTTCTCCACCGTGCGGCGGACGAGCGGGCCGAGCAGCCGGCGGGCCTGGTCGGGAGCGATGCCCGCGCCGGCCGCGACCGCCTCGGCGGTGGCCTCGAGCGCGAGCAGGTAGTTCGAGGCGATCGAGGCGGCGGCGTGGTAGGCGGCGCGCTGCTCGTCGTGGAGCTCGAACGGCTCCATGCCGAGCGCCTCGGCCAGCTCGCGCGCGACGGGCGCTCCCGCGACCCCGCATCCCACGCCCTCCAGCCGGGTGTCCGCACCGGTGATCGTCTGAAGCGGGTGCAGCCCGAACGCGCCGTCGCGGCCGAGCACCGACACCGGCGTCGCACCGCTCGTGTGTCCGACGAAGGGCACCGCGGCGGGCACGTCCGCGGCCGCCGTCTCGATCTCCCCGTCGGGCACGCAGAGGAGCAGCGCGTCCCCCTCGGGGACCTCGCCGCGGCCGGCCGGGCCGTCCACCTCGTAGCCCGCCTCGCGCAGTCGGGCGGCCAGGCACGTGCCCACGCGGCCGCGACCCACGATCCCTACGCGGGCGAGCGTGCGCGAAGAGCCGGCGGCGGCGGTCATCGGAACGGCGTTCGATCTGGTGAGTCGGTTGGTCCGCTCCACGGAGGTAGCGGCCTGAACGACAGGATACCCCGCCTCGCGCTCGGAAAACGGCCGGTCGGTTGCCTAAGCTGCAAACCGTGAGCGATCGCACGCCAGAGGAGCGGCGCGAGGACCTGATCCGGCTCTACAAGGAGGTCTGCGAGCAGTGCTGCTGCGGGCTCGGCGCCACCCGCACGAAGGCGGTGTTCGGGATGGGGAACGCCGACGCCGACCTCATGTTCGTGGGCGAGGCGCCCGGCGCGGAGGAGGATCGCCAGGGGAAGCCGTTCGTCGGCCGGGCGGGGAAGCTCCTGGACCAGCTCCTCGGCGAGGTCGGCATGGACCGCCGGGAGGACGTGTTCGTGGCGAACGTCCTGAAATGCAGGCCTCCCGGCAACCGCGACCCTCAGCCGGACGAGATCGAGGCCTGCCGGCCCTACCTGGAGCGGCAGATCGAGCTGATCGAGCCGCTCGTGATCTGCACCCTGGGCAACTTCGCCACCAAGCTCCTGAGCGGCTCGCCGACCGGCATCACGCGCTGTTGCGGGACGCCCCAGGAGCGCGAGCTGGGCGGGCGGCCGGTCACGCTCTACCCGCTCTTCCACCCGGCGGCCGCGCTGCGCACGCCGAGCGTGCTGGAGCGGCTGCGCGAGGACTTCGCGCGCATCCCCGAGCTGCTCGAGCACGAGCGGGGGCGGGCGGGCGAGCGCGAGCGGCCCTCCGCGCTGGCGGCGATGGCCGCTTCGATGGGCGAGACGGCCGAGCCCGAGCCGGCGCCCCAGCTCGGGCTGTTCGGCGGCGCGACCTAGCCCGCGGCGGGCTCGCCCGGGACGATGTCGAGCCGCCGGGTCACCCCGGCGAGCTTGAAGATCCGCTTGACCGCGTCCGTCCCCTCCACGACCTTGAAGCCGCAGCCGCGCTTCCGGGCCCGGGCCTGGGCGGACATGATCAGCCGCAGGCCGGTGGAGTCGAGGAAGCGCAGCCGGCTGAGGTCGACGATCAGCGTCCGGGGGTTGCGCTCCTCGGCGCGCCGGATCTCGTCGTCGAACGTGAGCGCGCTGGAGAGATCGAGCTCGCCCGCGACGGCGATGCGCACCTGTTCCCCCTCAACACGCGTCTCGAGCGAGAGCGTGGTCATGCGTTCGCCACCCTACTCCTTCCGCTGCGGAAAAGGTGAGAGATCGCTATCAACCTGCCCCTGCGTATGCGCCTGGAAACCGCGAGCCCCGAGGAGACCGCCGAAGCTGGCGCCGCGCTTGCCACCCGGCTGGAGGTGGGCGACACCGTCTTGGTGAGCGGCGACCTCGGAGCGGGCAAGACCACCTTCGTGCGCGGCGCGTGCCGGGCGCTGGGGGTGGAGGGGCCGGTCACGAGCCCGACGTTCACGATCGGGCAGGTCTACGGCGGCCGGCCGGCCGAGATCGCGCACGTGGACCTGTACCGCCTGCCCACGCTCGAGGGCGAGGACCCGGCGCTGCTGGACGACTACCTCACCCCCGAGCGGATCGGGTTCGTCGAATGGCCCGGGGTGGGGGCCGAGTGGGTGCCGCGGGTGGCGGCGCGGGTGTCGATCCAGCACCTCGGGGGCGATCGGCGTGTCATAGAGGTCGAGTGAACGTCCTCGGGCTCGACACCTCCACCGCCGCCTCCTCCGCCTGCGTGCTGCTCTCCGACGGGCGCGCCTTCGAGGTCGTCCCCGGCCCGGAGGAGCTCGGCGGCCCCCCCGCTCACGCGCGCGACCTCCTCCCCCGCGTGGACGAGGTGATGGGCGCCGCGGGGGCGGATTACGGCGACCTGGACGCGATCGCGGTGGGGATCGGGCCCGGCAGCTTCACCGGCCTGCGCGTGGGAGTGGCGACCGCGCGGGCGCTGGCGCACGCGCACGGGCTCGAGCTACGGCCGGTCTCGTCGCTGGCCGCGCTGGCCGCCGGGATCGACGCGCCGCTGCGGCTGGCGCTGATCGACGCCAAGCGGGGCGAGCTGTTCGCCGCCCTGCACGAGGGGGACGCCGAGCTGTGGGAGCCGTTCGCCGCCACGCCCGAGGCGGTGGCCGCCCGTGCGGAGGATGCAGGGCTTTCTCCGCTTGCGGCCGGTGACGGGGCGGTACGATTCCGGTCGGTCCTCGAGCCCGCCGGAGTCCGGGTCGCGCCCGACGGGTCGCAGGCGAACGCGGTCCGCGCGCTGCACGTCTGCCGGCTCGCCGCGGTGGTCCCGCCGCAGGGGCCCGAGGGCGTGGTCCCGAACTACCTCAGAGCACCCGACGCAACCCCGCGACAGCCGTGAGACGCATGCCCCTCGAGATACGCCGACTGGCCTACGCCGACCTGCCGCAGGCGATCGCGATCGAGCGCCGCTCGTTCCCGACGCCGTGGTCGCTGGCGATGTTCGTGCTCGAGCTGTCCAAGCCGTCGGGGATCTGCCTGGCGGCGGTCGAGGACGAGCGCGTGGTCGGGTACGTGATCTGCTCGCGCTACGACACGGTCTGGCACGTGATGAACATCGCGGTGGACCCGGAGCTGCGCCGCAGGGGCATCGCCACCACGCTCTTGGAGCGGCTGTTCGAGCGGGCCGACCGGCCGGGGGCGCAGTACACGCTCGAGGTCCGGCTCTCGAACGAGGCGGGGATCGCGCTCTACGAGAGCTTCGGGTTCCACTCCGCGGGGCTGCGCCGCGGCTACTACCACGACAACAAGGAAGACGCACTGATCATGTGGCGCACCGTGCCCGGCGAGGCCCAGCCGGACGGCGTCGCGGCAGCGCACGCGTGATCCTCGCGATCGAGACGAGCTGCGACGACACCTGCGCCGCGGTCGTGACCGGGCCGGGCGAGGTGCTGTCCAACGTGGTGGCCTCGCAGGGGCTGCTGCACGAGCGCTACGGCGGGGTGGTGCCCGAGATCGCCTCGCGGCGGCACCTGGAGCTGATCGACGCGGTGGTGGACGACGCCCTCGAGCACGGCGGGATCGGGCTCGACGACGTCTCGCTGGTGGCGGTCACGCGCGGGCCGGGCCTGATCGGCGCGCTGCTCGTGGGCGTCTCGACCGCGAAGGCGCTGGCCGCGGCGCGGCGGCTGCCGCTGGTCCCGGTGGACCACCTTGCTGGGCACGTGCTGGCCAGCACACTCGGCGAGCGGCCGATCGCGCCGCCGTTCGTGTGCCTGGTGGCCAGCGGCGGGCACACCTTCCTGGCCCGGGTGGACGAGCCGCCGGCGTATTCGGTCCTCGGCCAGACGCTCGACGACGCGGCCGGCGAGGCGTTCGACAAGGGCGCGCGCCTGCTCGGCCTCGGCTATCCCGGCGGCCCGGCGGTGGACCGGCTCGCGCGCGAGGGCGACCCCGAGGCGTTCGACTTCCCGCGCTCGCTGCCCGGCGACGGGCTCGACTTCTCGTTCAGCGGGCTGAAGACCGCGCTGCTCTACCGGGTGCGCGACCTTGGTGAGGCCGCCTCCGCCGAGCGCCGGGCGGACCTGGCCGCCTCGTACCAGCGCGCGGTGGTGGAGTCCCTGGTCACGCGGCTGCGGCAGGCGCTCGAGCGCGAGGGCGTCGAGCGGGTGGCGATCGGCGGGGGCGTGGCGGCGAACTCGGAGCTGCGCCGGCGGGTGGAGTCGCTGGCCGGCGAGCTCGGTGTGGAGCTGTGGGTGCCCCCGATGGAGCTCTGCACGGACAACGCGGCGATGATCGCCGCCGTCGCCCGCCACCTGGACCCCATCCCGTACCCCGGCTACCTGGCCCTCGACGCCACCGCCCGGGTTGCCTGAGCCGCTGCCGCGGCGGCTGCCCGTGCGCGTGACCGCTCTCTTTCGCGGCCGCGCGCGGCC
>JALZEZ010000084.1 GCA_030861775.1 Actinomycetota bacterium | reverse complement strand
CGATCAGCGCGTCCAGGGCGGCCAGCTCGTGCTCGCGTTCGAGCAGCGGCGCGTGACCGCTCGGAGCGGCGGGCGGCGGGCCAGTGCCGGTGCGCTGCACGTGCGCGATGGTAGGCGCGGTCGGGGCGCGGCGCCAGACTCGGCGGTGCATCAAGATCCGCCGCTCATGTCGACGGCAACGGCGGTGCCCGTCACGCGTGGCGAGCTGGAGGGGGACGAGGCGCTCGACACGCTACGGCGTACCGGTCGCCGGCGGCTGCTCGCCGACTCGGTCGCGCGCTTCCGGGCGGCCGACGGGTTCAGCCACTCGCGCGCCCTGGCCTTCCAGTTCACGCTCACGCTGCTGCCGGCGCTGATCGCGGTGGTCGGGCTCGCGGCGGCGCTCGACCAGGACGACTTCCGGCGGGTCGTCCAGCAGACGGTCGACGACCTGGCGCCGGGCGCGGCCGGCGACATCCTCACCGACGCGCTGCGCCAGGGGACGGGCGCGGCGGCCCGGGAGTCGGGGGAGACGGCGCTGATCGGCGGGTTCGTGGCCGCGGTGGTGGCCGGGACGCAGGCGATGGCCCAGGTCGAGCGCGGGGCCAACCGCATCTACGGCACCGAGCGCGACCGCCCGTTCGTGCGGAAGTACCTCACCGGGCTCGCGATCGCCCTCTCGGCGGGGGTCCTTGCGCTGCTGTCGTTCGTGATCCTCGTCGGGGGCTCGGCCATCCGCGACGCGGCCGGCTGGAGCGACACGTTCGACGGGGTGTGGGCGGTCGCCCGCTGGCCGCTCGGGCTCGCGTTCGTGATCGCCTCGGTGTCGATCCTGTTCGAGCACTCGCCGCGGCGGCGCCAGCCCGAGCCGTCGTGGCTCGCCTTCGGGGCCACTGTCTCGGTCCTGCTCTGGCTCGCGTTCATGGGCGTGCTCGCCCTCTACATCGAGGCGACGGAGTCGTTCGGCGAGACCTACGGCCCGCTGGCGGGGACGATCGGCGTGCTGCTGTGGGCCTTCGCCACCTCGGTGGCGCTGTTCCTGGGGCTGGCGTTCGCGGCGCAGCTCGAGGCGGTGCGGGCGGGGGTGGAGCGGCCGCGGGTGGAGCGGGAGGCGAACGAGTAGGGCGTACGCCGTCCTCGCCAAGGGGGGTGTGGTCAGAAACGTCCAACATATGGACGCAATCGACGGCACCCCCGGGGATTACCCCGCGTAGCAAGCGGTGTGTTCATGTCGGAGGCTTTCGCCACTATGGAGGGGTGGCTCCTCCGGTTTCCACGCGCACCGGCACCGCCGACCTGCCGCTCCACGGCGGTCGCGCGCCCGCGTGGCTGTTCCAGCGGATGAGCGCGCTGGCGCGGGAGATCACCGTGTTCATGGCATCCGAGCTCGGCACCGCGGAGATCCTGCGGCGCCTTTCCGATCCGCACTGGTTCCAGGCGTTCGCGTGCGTGCTGGGGTTCGACTGGCACTCGAGCGGGGTCACGACCACCGCTACGGGGGCGCTCAAGGACGGGCTTCGCGGGCTGGAGGACGAGCTGGGGCTCTACGTGGCCGGTGGCAAGGGGGCGACCTCGCGGCGCACGCCGTCCGAGATCGAGCGCTTCTGCGAGCGGCTCGGGCGCGACCCGGCACCGCTGGTGCGGGCCAGCAAGGTCTCGGCGAAGGTGGACAACACCGCCGTGCAGAGCGGTCACCAGCTCTACCACCACTCGTTCGTGTTCCTCGCGGACGGGAGCTGGGCGGTGATCCAGCAGGGCATGTCCGACGAGACCAAGACCGCCCGCCGCTTCCACTGGCTGGGCGAGAGCGTGGACAGCTTCGTGTGCGAGCCGCACGCGGCCGTCTGCGACGACCGCCGCGGCGACGTGCTCGTGAACTTCGTGGCATCCGAGAGCGCCGAGGCGCGGGCGGCGACGGTGGAGCTGGCCCGCTCCGAGCCGCGCGAGGCGCTGCGCACGCTGGAGCGGGCGGATGAGCTGGTGATGCCGCGCCGCCACGAGCTGCGGCTGGCGGACGTGAACCCCGCCTACCTCGATCGGATCCTGCTGAAGACCTACGCCGCCGCCCCGCCCGACTTCGAGTCGCTGCTGGGGATCGCAGGCGTGGGGCCGAAGACGCTCCGCGCGCTGGCCCTGGTGGCCGAGCTGGTCTACGGCACGAAGGCCAGCACGCGCGATCCGGCCCGCTACGCGTTCGCCCACGGCGGCAAGGACGGCACGCCGTTCCCCGTGGACCGCCCGACCTACGACCGGACGGTCGAGATCCTGGAGAAGGCGTTGAACGGAGCGAAGGGCGTGGATCGCAGCGAGCGCGTGAAGGCGTTCCGCCGCCTGGCGCGCCTTGCGCCGCCCTCCGCGAGCTGACCGCGAAAGCGGCGAGGGGACGCCGCCGGGACGCCCCCTCGCCTTGCTGTCACGCGTGGCGGAGTTACTTCAGCCGCGTGAGAGTGACCTGCCAGAACACGTTCGTGTTCATCGTGATCGTGGCCGCGTCGGGATAGAGCGTGTGGGTGAACGCCTTGCGGGCGATCACGATGTGCTTCTTGAAGTCGGGATCGAGCAGCTCGCGCGCCGGCGCCTTCTGCGTGATCTCCGTGAGCCAGGCGGCGTCGACGCCGGGCGGCGTCAGGATGTCGCACTTGTCGAAGCCGAGGTCCGTGGGCGTGGCCGAGCCGGACGTGCGCTCGTTCACGCGCAGGAGCAGACGGCGGTTCTTGTCCTGGAATGCGAGCTGGCCGAAGGCCTTTCCGCTCCGGGTTCCGCACTCGGCAGGCTCGACCTCCTCGGGGCTGCCGCCGCCGCACGGGCCCGGCTTGTTGCCGCGCGCCAGGTGGTAGCGGCGCTCGTTCGTGGCCGTCAGCGGGATGCCGTGCAGGCCGGTCGGCCCGAACCGGGGGCTTCCGTACGTCCAGATCGTCGACGACCCGATCTTGTGGGCGTACGCCGTCCCGGAGCCCTTGAACTTCACGACCTCGCCGCCCTCGCCCTGGATCCAGGGGCGGTTGAAGCAGTTGTTCGCGGTCTCGTAGTAGGGCTGCTTCCAGTCCGTCGTCTGCGACGCCTTGATCTGGACGCGGAACTTCACGGGCCTCTGCGCCTCGGCGGTCGTGGCCGTCGCCGCGACCAGCGCGAACGCGGCCACGAGCGCACACAGCATGCGGTACATGGGGATCTTCCTTTCGGGGTTCGCCGTCATGCCCGCAAGGTCCCACGTGGGCGGGCGCGTGCCATCGAGGCGATCCCCAAAAGTGCCCCCCAATCTTCCGGCGCGGACCCCCTAAGCGGCAGGCAGACGAGACGCGTGCCACCATCGGCCGGTGAGGCTCGACGGGATCGTCGTGCTCGTCGTCGTCACGGGGCCTGTTCGAGATGTGGGCCGAACTGGCCGCGTACAACCCCCGGGGCGGGTCTTCATCGTCGGACCGTCGTGCTAGTCGTGGGCGTCTCGCGCACGACACGCGTCCTTCCAGTTGCTTGAGCAGCTATCGGACGTGGTCCACTTGATGAAGCTGCGCGCGGGGTACGTGCTTACGCTGCGGACCGCCGCGGGCCTGACCGGCCTAGCCAGTGAGGTCCGTCGCCCGATCCTGCGTATGGTCGACGGCGTCGTGCCGCTCCAGCGATGCCAGCTCGGGGCAGGTTAAGGAAGGCGATGATTCGCCTGGGCGCGATGAGCAATTCCGAATGGAACCGCATGTCAGCAGGTCCCCAACCCAGCCGCAACGTCGCATTCACCAACCCCCATTGGTCCAGGGAGAGCCGGTCTAGGTCTGAGCGAGTCCCTTCCGACGTTCGCACAAGCCCACGCTGGCCGGGTAGTAGACCAGCTTCGCCGTCCAGCATCCACTCACCGCTCTCACGTTTCTCCCACTGGATCAGCGTCTGGCGCCAAGATTCCACGTCGCGCATGCGCACAAGCGCAGCCGAGAGCGATACTTCCGCTACGCGCGCAATGCTGCGTAGCGTCTGAAGACCCTGAGTGGCACCCGCGTAATTCGCCCGAAGCCACTTCCGCGGCATCAGCAATGCGCCCGCGGTCTTGTCACAGAGGTATTCCTCGGAGCGCTGTTCAGCGCGCACAGCCGCGACTGCGTGGATGCCGATTGGGTCGCACATATGGAGCCAATGCGTTAGCTCATGAGCGAGAGTGAAGCGGCGACGTTCCTCCGGCTCGCACAGGTTGATTTTGATCACGGGGTTCGAGTGGACGATCCGGAAGCTGCCGGCATGGTCGAGGCGTTCATCGCGGACGACGACCCCAAGCGCGTGGGCCATACCGCGGATGTCCACGGGGGCCTCTGGCTGTTGATCCACTCGGCGGAAGGCCGCCGTCGCCACACGTTCAGCTAGCGCGTGCGTTGAGGCCAAGGGAGTCGTACACCCCCTTCCACGCAGCGCGATTGGTCAAGGCCACGCGCCGGAGGCTGACGCCGGCGGCCTCTTCGCGCCTCCGCACTTGCTCATGGTCTATGCCTGCGAGCAACACCTGGCTGCTCGTATGGGGGTCCCATCGGTACTCGTCGATCGCCTGATGAAACGCGTGCAGGACCTCGTCCGGCAATTGCGCCTCGAGCGCGTCTCGTGAAAGTTCGAGCAAGGGGACGACGCCGAGGCGTTCCGCGAGTTCTCCTTGGAGGTCGGCGCTCGCCCACGCGAAGTCGACAGGGTCAGCCAGGAGGTTACGGAGGACGCCACGCTCTCGATTCATCGCTTCCGCGATCGCATCTCGGTGGGCGCTTGAGGTTCGGTTCCAAGCCTTCGCACATGCGATTCGTGTGCCTTCGGTCTCACGGACGCGACGCTGGCGGCGCAGATTGCTGTTCTCGATCCTCTCGATATTGGTGCGCCACCACTCCCGCAGCTTGTTGGTGGGTAGCGAGTACGGATCGATCGTGATGTGTGTGACGGCGCCCTCAGTGACAGCCGCACCGCCAACGAGCGGGCTGGTATCGAAGCCCGGTGGCGCAAGGACCACGGCGGGGATCCCAAGTTCGGTCGCCCAGCCCACCTCACGACCGCAGCCGCTACTAGAGCGGTAAAGGAGTGCCACCACGAAGTCAACGTGATGAACGAGTTCGTGCCGCACCCAGTTGCATATGTCTATGGAGCGCACGAGCGGGCAGTCGCTGCCGCGCTTGAACTGCAAGCTCCACCCGCGCGACCGCGCCTCTGACCGCAGGCACCACTCGGCGGTCCCTCTCAACGAGGCAATAGCGTTGTGGTGCTGAGCGGCGGCGGTGGGAACGGCCAGCCAGCCGCAGCGGGAGCGAGAGCCGTCAGATGGGTCACGACGGAACTCGACCACGCCTCTGCCTGCCTACCCCGCAGTCGCTCTCTTCGTGCTGGTTCGGGTCTTGCGGCAGCTCATTAGCCGCAGCCGGTGTTGTTGCCACACGACGAGCACGTGTAGCACGAGCCCGTCCGCTGCATCATCCCGCCGCACTGGCCGCAGGCCGGGCCGAGGTCCAGGCCCTGGAGCCTGGCCGGGATCACCGGGGGGTCGTCCGTGAGCGCGGAGGCGGCCGGCTTCGAAGCGGGCGTGCCGCCGGAGGCCTTCGCCTTCGGAGCCCCGTTGCCGCCGTTCGCGTGGCCGTTGCCGCCGCCGCCCGCGGGGGCCTCCGGCTCCACGACCGGCGCCGCGGTGTCGCCACGCATCAGCGCCTCCTGCGCCGCCTTCCGGGCCCGGACCTCGTCGGTCATGATCCCGAGCTCCTCCTGGCAGTCCACGTCCAGGAAGCGGGAGGCGAGCCAGCGCATGATGTAGTCGGGCATCGACTTGGCGAACGGGATCTCCGGGTTGCCGGTCGCGCCCTCCGGGTCGAAGCGCATGTAGCTGAACTTGCGCACCAGCGTCTCGAGCGGCACCCCGTACTGGAGCGAGATCGAGACCGAGGTGGCGAACGCGTTCATCATGCCGCGCAGCGTGGAGCCCTCCTTGCCGATGTCGGTGAGGAAGATCTCGCCCACGGTGCCGTCCTCGTACATGCCGGCCGTGATGTAGCCCTCGTGGCCGGCGATCGAGAACTTGTGCGTGATCGAGTTGCGCTCCTTGGGCATCTTGCGGCGGGCGGGCCGAGGCGTGTCCGCCTCGTCCGCCGCCGCAGACGCGGGCTCGTCCTTGCCCTTCTGCGCGTCCGTACGCAGAGCCTGTGCCGTCTTCGAGCCGTCGCGGTAGATCGCGAGGGCCTTCACGCCGAGCCGCCACGCCTGCACGTAGGCGTCGGCGATGTCCTCGACAGTGGTCTCCGCCGGCATGTTCACGGTCTTCGAGATCGCGCCCGAGATGAACGGCTGGACCGCGCCCATCATCTGGATGTGGCCCATGTGCGAGATCGCGCGCTCGCCGACCGCCACGTCGAACACCGGCAGGTGCTCGTCCTTGAGGCCGGGCGCCCCGATGATCGTGCCGTGCTCCTGGATGTAGGCGCCGATCTGGTCGATCTCGGCCTCGGAGTAGCCGAGCGTCTCGAGCGCCAGCGGCACGGTGCGGTTGACGATCGTCATCTGCCCGCCGCCGACCAGCTCCTTGAACTTGACCAGCGAGAAGTCCGGCTCGACGCCGGTCGTGTCGCAGTCCATCAGGAACGAGATCGTGCCGGTGGGCGCGAGCACGGTGGCCTGCGCGTTGCGATAGCCGTGCATGAGCCCGAGCGCGACGGCCTCGTCCCATGAGCGGCGGGCCGCGGCCAGCAGGTCCGCGTCGCGGCACTCGCTGTCAGCGATCTCGTACGAGGCCGCGCGGTGCTTCTCCATCACGTGGTTGTGAGCGTCGCGGTTCTCGGCGTAGCGCTCGTACGGCCCGATCGCCTCGGCCACCTCGGCCGACTTGCGGTACGCGCGGCCGGTCATCAGCGCGGTGATCGCGGCGGCGTAGGCGCGGCCCTCCTCCGAGTCGTACGGGAGACCGTCGGCCATCAGCAGCGCGCCGAGGTTCGCGTAGCCCAGCCCGAGCTGGCGGAACGCCCGCGCGTTCGCGCCGATCTCCTCGGTCGGGTAGCTCGACGGACCGACCACGATCTCCTGGGCCAGGATCACCACGTCGACGACGTGCTCGAACGCCTCGGCGTCGAACGAGCCGTCCGGGCGGCGGAACTTCATGAGGTTGATCGAGGCCAGGTTGCAGGCCGAGTCGTCCACGTGCATGTACTCCGAGCACGGGTTCGAGGCGTTGATCCGCCCGCTGTTCGGGCAGGTGTGCCAGTCGTTGATCGTCGTGTCGTACTGGACGCCCGGATCGGCGCAGCGCCAGGCGGCGTCGGCGATCTGGCGCATCAGGTCGCGCGCCTCGTAGGTGTCGACCGGCTCGCCGCTCACCCGTGCGGTGGTCTGCCACTCGGACCCGGCCTCGACCGCGTGCATGAACTCGTCGTTCACGCGCACGGAGTTGTTGGCGTTCTGGTACTGGATCGAGGTGAAGCCGTCGCCGTCGATGCGCATGTCGAAGCCGGCGTCGCGCAGCGCGGCGGCCTTCTCCTCCTCGCGCGCCTTGCACCAGATGAAGTCGACGACGTCGGGGTGGTCGACGTCGAGCACGACCATCTTGGCCGCGCGGCGCGTCTTGCCGCCGGACTTGATCGTGCCGGCCCAGGAGTCGGCCCCGCGCATGAACGAGACCGGCCCGCTGGCCAGCCCGCCCTTCGACAGGTGCTCCTTCGAGGAGCGGATGTTCGAGAGGTTGATCCCGGAGCCGGAGCCGCCGCGGAAGATCATGCCCTCCTTGGTGTTCCAGCCGAGGATCGACTCCATCGTGTCCTCGACGCTGAGGATGAAGCAGGCCGAGCACTGCGGGTGCTCCTCGAAGCCGACGTTGAACCAGACCGGCGAGTTGAACGCGGCCTGCTGGTGCAGGAGGATGTAGGTGAGCTCGTCCTCGAATGCGTCGGCGTCCTCGTCGCTCGCGAAGTAGCCCAGCTCGCGGCCCCAGCCCGCGATCGTGCCGGCCACGCGGCCGATCATCTGCTTGACCGAGCTCTCGCGCTCCTCCGACCCGAGCCGGCCGCGGAAGTACTTCTGGGCGACGATGTTCGTCGCGTTCTGCGACCAGGTCTTCGGGAACTCGACGCCGCGCTGCTCGAACGCCGGGTTCTCCGGATCGCCGATCACCGCGTCGCGGGTCTCCCACTCGACCGTCTCGAACGGGTGGACGCCCGGCTCCGTCCAGCGGCGCTCGACGATCACACCCTGACCGGTGCGGCGGGCTGTGATGTCGGCGGCTGAGCTGGGGGTCTGGGGCATCTCTTCTCCCTACGTATTGGCGGTCTTCCCGGGCCGCGCCGGGTGCGCGGGGGGGAAGGACATGCTGCTACGAGGGGCGGACGGAACGGGGGTCTCGGCGATGGCCATCTGGCCCTCTCCGGCGACCGGTTCCGACTGTATGCGACGGACCTCCGCCTCGAGCTCCGAAAGGTCTCCGAAATTGCGGTAAACCGACGCGAACAGGATCGCCGTGACCGGGTCGAGCTCGGCCAGGCCGCGCAGGCACAGCTCGCCGATCTGCTCCGCGCGGACCTCGCGGCCGGCCCGCCGGATCGTGCCGGCGATCGAGTGGGCGAGCTCCTCGAGCTGCTCGTCGGAGACCGGGCGCTTGTTCGCCGCGCGCACGAGGCCGCGCAGCAGCTTCTGGCGGTCGAACGCCTCGCGCCGGCCGTTGCGCTTGACCACCACGACCGGCAGCTCGTCGGCCCGCTCGTAGGTGGTGAAGCGAGTGCCGCACTCCCCGCACTCGCGCCGGCGCCGGACGGCGTCGCCGGAGTCGTTGAGGCGCGAGTCCACGACGCGCGTCGAGGACGAGGGGCAGACGGGGCAATGCACACCCCCATTCTACTACCTGTTGGGTCGAAGCCCTGCCCGAACCACAACATGTAGTGGCACCCGAGAGCCGCCGCGGAGCCGAATACGCTTCGCCGATGAGCCTGCCCGAGGTCGAGGAGAGGTACCCGCCCCGCGAGCTCCCCGCCGGCGCGGAGGTCACCCGGCTCGCGCCGAGCCCGACTGGCAGGCCGCACATCGGGACCGCGCTCCAGGCGCTGCTGAACGCGTCGCTGGCCCGCAAGACCGGCGGCCTGTTCCTGCTGCGCATCGAGGACACCGACCAGGAGCGCGTGGACGAGCGCGCCCTCGACGAGATCATGGCCGCGCTCGACTGGCTCGGCGAGGTCCCCGACGAGGGCCAGCGGCAGTCCGGCGCCTACGGGCCGTACGTGCAGAGCGAGCGGCTTCCCCTCTACGCGCTCGCCGCCCGCCACCTGGTCGAGAGCGGCGGCGCCTACCGCTGCTTCTGCACGCCGGAGCGGCTCGCCGAGCTGCGCGAGCAGCAGCGCCAGGCGGGGCAGCCGACCATGTACGACCGCCGCTGCCGCTCGCTCGACCGGGCGGAGGCGGAGCGGCGGGCGCAGGACGAGCCGCACGTGGTCCGCATGGCCGTGCCACAGGGCGAGGAGGTCGTGCTCGACGACCCCGCGCGCGGTCCGATCGCGTTCGACACCTCGACGCTCGACGACTCCGTGCTGCTGAAGGCCGACGGCTTCCCCACCTACCACCTGGCGGTGGTCGTGGACGACCACTTCATGCGCATCACCACCGTGGTCCGCGGCGAGGAGTGGATCCCCTCCACGCCCAAGCACCTGCTGCTCTACCGCTCGTTCGGCTGGGAGCCGCCGCGCTTCTTCCACACGCCCGTGCTGCGCGACGAGCAGCGCCGCAAGCTCTCGAAGCGCCGTGGCGACACCTCGCTGCTCGGCTACTTCGACCGCCAGGGCTACCTCCCCGAGGGGCTCAGGAACTTCATGACCCGCCTGCTCTGGGCCCACCCGGAGGAGAAGGACGTCTACCCGCACGACGACTTCCTGGCGGCCTTCGACCTGGCCCAGCTCAGCAGCGCCGGCCCGGTGGTCGAGTTCCACCTGCTGAGCCACATCAACGGCCACCACCTGCGCCGCATGTCGCCGGTGCAGCGCTTCGACCGCACCGCCGGCTACCTGGCCCGGCTGCTCGCGAGCGAGGAGCCGGGCGTGGGCCTGGTCGAGCACACCAAGGGGGGCGGGACCGAGGTCACCCACGTGGACCGCGAGGCGATCGAGCGCTTCCGGGCCGCCTTCCTGCGCGACCCGCGCCAGACGATGCAGGCGCTCTCGCTCGAGCCGGAGCGCTTCCGCACGCTGGGCGACGTGCTCAGGCAGGGGCTGCGCTTCTTCCCGGAGACGTTCGAGCCCGCGCCGGCCGAGGAGCTTGCGCGCCCGCTCGGCGACCCGGCCACCGCGCGCGAGCTGCTCGAGGCACAGCG
>JALZEZ010000333.1 GCA_030861775.1 Actinomycetota bacterium | reverse complement strand
GAGCGGATGCGCGCAGTCCACCTCCGGCCAGCGCCACTCGAGCCCGTGGCGCTCCAGCTCCAGCGAGCGCAGGAACGGCGAGCCGACGGCCATCGGGTGCACCGCCGAGCAGTGGTCGTGCACCAGGCCGGGCACGGTCAGCTCGCCGCTGCGGGCCCCGCCGCCGACCGTGTCGCTCGCCTCCAGGACCGTCACGCGCACGCCCGCGCGCGCGAGCGCCACCGCGCACGCCAGCCCGTTCGGGCCGGCGCCCACCACGATCGCCTCGCTCACGCGGCGGCCGGGCTGCCGGGCTTGATCCCCCCGCTGACCACCTCGACCGGGAACTCGAACGACTCCTCGAGCCAGGGGCCGCGGCGGACCATCTCGGCCACGTCCACCCAGCCCTCCTCGAGCAGGCCGCGGGCGGCGTCGTAGATCCGGTAGCGCTGGCGCTGGATGTGGAACGGCTGGGACTCGAGCACGACCACGCGCAGGTCGCCCTCCTCGAAGCCGCACTGCTCCTGCACCACCTCGAGGAGCTGGTGGTTGTGGAAGTGCCCGTCGCCGAAGTTCCACCCGGCCACGAGGCCGGAGACGATCTCGCCGTCGCGCACGTGGTAGTCGTCCACGCCGCCCACGTCGGCCACCGCCCGGCCGGCCAGCGCGTTCAGCGCGCGGCCGTGGCTGTGCATCGCGCGGAACGCGAGCACCTTCTCCATGAAGTACTCGGCGGTCTCGCGCTCGTAGAGCTTGGTGAGCTGCTCGACGGTGATCCGGGCCACCTTGCAGGCCCGCTCGTCGAGCTTCTCCTCCGCCCGGGTGTCCTTGCGGAAGAGCCAGAAGCTGGTGGCCCAGTTGCCCGCGTAGTAGCGCATCGAGGGCAGGAACGAGATCTTGTCCGGCCGCAGGTTGCCCACCACCGGGAGGACCACCCCGACGAGCACCAGCAGCGCGATCAGCAGCGGGTCGTCGAGGTCGCCAGGCGACGTGCCGCCGTGCTCTCCGAACAGGAACGAGAGCCCGAAGATCATGAACAGGTTCCACTCCATCGGGACGCCGAGCGCGAACGTGGAGGTGATGTGGGCGTGGAACAGGATCATCCCGGCCACCGCCAGCCAGCCGACCGTGCCGCCGTCCGAGAGCAGGAGCACGAGCGGCAGCGTGTACTCGACGGCCGTGCCGAGGTGGGCGCCGATCGCGGCCGGGCGGCCGGGGCGCAGGTCCTCCGGGTAGTTCCTGTAGAGCTTGGCCTTCGCCCGCCGCGAGCGGTTCCACGGCGTGTTGCTGACCATCACCGAGATCACGTACGGGAAGTGGCGGTTCAGCTTCGACGAGGCGGCGCCCCACCAGATGAAGAACATGACGAGCTGCCAGCCGGCGACGAGCTGGTCGGCGGCGAACAGCGAGACGAGCAGGAAGAACCCGTAGATCTCCGGCCGGGCGGCGAGGAACGAGACCTTGTCGCGCAGGCCCAGCAGCGCCCACAGGCCGAGCAGGACCGCGATGGCGGCGGGCTCGAGCCGGACGCCGTCGTCGCCGTCCGAGACCAGCAGGTACACGCCGGCCGCGACGACCCCCGCGTAGAGGAGCACGTCCACCGGGGTGCGCCGCGTGCCGGCCGTCAGCGGCACCCTGTCCGGCCACGGCGGGAGCCGCACGGTGCCCGGCCGCAGCCAGTACAGCGCGCCGCCGATCACCGGCCCGTAGCGCGCGGCGAGCTGCATCGAACCCGACCCGAGCCCGAGGATCTCCCAGACCAGCGTGAAGGCGGCGAACTTCTGGAAGACGATCGGCCGGTTCCACCAGTCGCCGATGTCCCCGAGCCCGCCGATGCCGGGCGTCGTGAGCGAGATCACGAGCGCCGCGAGGAAGACGTACAGCACGAGCTTGACCGCGTACAGGAGATAGACCACGCCGGGCGTGCCGAACCCGTTGACCGCCCAGTCCTGGCAGTTGGCCTTGAGGCGGGTGAGGTACGGCTGCGCCTTCCACTCGTCCAGGTCGAACGGCGGCGGCGACGGTTGCAGGAAGCTCATGCGGTCCCCCTCCCTCGGATCCAACCGGGACCGTACAGGTAGTGGCCGGCGGCTACTTGCCCTGGACCGGCACCTGCGCCGAGAGGAAGCCCTCGTCCTGGAGGTGGACCTGCATCTGCGAGGTCGAGCTCGGCCTCGTGTCCGGGAAGATCACCGCCTGCCCGTTCTGCACGATGCCGCGGCCGACCACGTCGCCGCGCGGCCCCACCAGCGTGGCCAGCGTGCCCTCGTTGAGCGGCTCGGCCACCTGGACCAGCACGTAGAACTCCTCCGGCCCCGGCCCCGGCGGGCGCGGGATCGGCGGCTGGTCGCGCTTGATCTCGATGGTGAACCGGTCCGGGTCGAACGTGATCGGCGGACCGACCCAGGCCTGCATCGTCGGGTCGCCGAAGTAGCCGTACAGGTGGCCGTGGCTGTAGACCGCGCCGGCGTGCGCGGTGGCCAGGTACTGCTTGCCGGCCAGCAGCACGTCGCCCATGCGGGCCAGCGGCGTGTCGGCGCCGTAGTCCTCGACCAGGTCCGGGAACATCGCGTCGAAGAAGCCGATCGAGATGCTGTTGTTGGCCCAGGTGCCGCTCACGCGGGTGTCGCCGAAGCCGCCCACCGCCCCGCCGGCCGGGTGCAGCATCAGCTGCTCGACCAGGCTCGGGTTCCCGGGCGTGTCGTAGGCCGCGCTCGAGCAGTTGATCCCGAACACGACCGGGAGCTGCGCCCCGTTCGTCAGCGACGGGATGTTCCCGGTGTGGAGATCGGGGTGGTACCACTGGTGCGGCGAGCCGTGGTCGCGGTGGAAGACGAGGCTGCGGCCGTCGTTGAAGGCGTCGATGAAGTCGGTGGTGTCGGCGTCCCAGGCGAAGGTCCCGACCGGCGGCTTGCGGATCGCGTTCGGGATCGGCGTGCCGTCGTGGTAGGTGACCGGGTCGTTGGCCGGGTTCGCGTAGTAGAGGCGGTCGACGTTGTAGGACTTCGAGATCATCTCGTCGCGCACGCGCTCCGAGGTCTTCGTGAAGCCGCGCGCGTCCTGCGTGATCTCCGGGTGGAAGACCCAGTGGCCGGTGACCGGCGGGTTGTTGCCGTCGCAGTTCGGCGTGCCGCTCTGGCCCTCGTTCAGCTCGCAGATGTAGGTCGGCTCGAAGTACGAGGTGACCGTGAAGTGGCGGTAGAAGTCGTCGCCCTCGGGCGCCGGCGCGGTGGTCTCGTAGTTGATGATCTTGTCGACCACCGTGTTCGCCTGGTCGATGTTGTTGGCCGAGATCCGGCCGATGGCCACGTCGGCCAGGTAGTCCGAGTCGTCGGCCAGCGCGTGCGGCAGGTCGCTGGCGATGTTGCACTCCTCGATCGGCGGGTCCGCGGGGTTGGCCGGGTTGCACAGGACGAGCCAGGTGGGCACGTGCGAGGTGTCGCCCACGAAGATCACGTACGAGGGCCGGATCCAGCAGTTGCCGTTGATCCGGCTGCGGATGAAGTCGCGGACCTCGGTGTGGGTGGTGCCGATGTCGCCGCCGGTGGCGCCGGTCTCGCGGATCGTCGTCAGGTAGCCCTCGGCCTGCTTCTGGTCGCGCAGCTTGTTCGCGGCCGGGCGCAGCGCCTCGCTGGTGATGATCAGGACCTCCTCGCCGCAGAACGGCGGGACGATCGTGCCCGGGCGCCGCCGGATCACGTCCCAGTTCTCGAAGGCGGAGTCGTACAGGCGCTGGAAGGTGGCGTTGAACGGGCTGTTCAGGCGCGCGTCGCCGAACGTCCCCTGGTTGTCGCCGCCGAAGTCGATCTTCACGTCCATGCCGGTGATGACCCTGAGCCGCTTCTGCCTGGGCATGTACTGCCCGCCGGCCAGGTTGGCCCCGCCCACGCGCAGGTCGCGCATCTGGCCCGCCGCGCCGCCGTCGGCCGGGTCGGCCGGGAACGGCGAGCGCGAGGCGTAGGCGCCGCGGTCCTGGACGAACGGCTTGTCGAAGAAGGTCTCCTCGGGCACGTTGTCCGGGCCCTGCTGGACCTGGTCCACCGGCTCGGGCTGGTTCGGCAGCAGGTTCACGCCGTCGAGCGTGTAGCTGGAGACGTTCGTGACCTGGACCCGCACGTCCGCGCCGGTCGGGATGCCGAACTGCTTGGTGATCACAGGCACGGCGGGCTGGCCGGCCGGCGCGGTGGGCTCCATCCCCTCCATCTCCATCTCGGCGAAGTCCTGGTTCCCGAAGGTCTTGAACGAGAAGTGGGCCTGCGGCATCGTCACCCGCATCGAGAGCGTGCGCTCGTTGCTCTCGAGGATCTGGCTCTTGAGCTCCTCGCCGGGGGTGGTATTCGCCCCGCCGCAGCGGAACGCCTTCGGGTGCGACAGCAGCGCCGCCCTGACCGCCGCCAGCGCGGACTCCAGCGTGCCGCGCGTGGCCACCGGCTTCCTGCGCTTGCCGGCCGGCGAGCCGCTGCCGCGCGGCCGCGTGC
>JALZEZ010000332.1 GCA_030861775.1 Actinomycetota bacterium | reverse complement strand
GCGCGGCGGAGCGCGACGCGGCCACGGTCTGGCACGCGATCGTCGAGGCCGCCGACGAGCTCGACGCCCGCGTGGTCGTGCTCGGCTCGCGGGGCCTCTCCGGGGTCCGGTCGGCCCTGCTCGGCAGCGTCTCGTACGGCGTCGTGCACCACAGCCGGCGCCCCCTGCTCGTCGTCCCGCCCGCCGGCTGAGCGGGCCCCGGCCCGCGTGGTGTTCGACTTCCTGCTCGAGCTCGTCGGCGGGTCGGCCTGGGCCTACCCCTCGATCGCGGCGATCGTCGCGATCGACGCGTTCTTCCCCCTCGTCCCGGGCGAGACCTCGGTCATAACCGGGGCGGTCCTGGCCGCGAACGACGAGCTCTCGGTGGTGCTCGTCTTCCTGGCGGGCGCGGCGGGCGCCCTCGCGGGCGACAACGTCTCGTACGTGCTCGGGAACCGGGTCGGGCCGCGGGTGGAGCGGCGCATGTTCGGGAGCGAGCGGGCGCGGGCGCGGCTCGAGTGGGCGCGCGGCCAGCTCGCGGAGCGCGGCAGCGTGATCGTGGTGGTCTCGCGCTTCGTGCCCGGCGGCCGCACCGCGGTCACGTTCTCGGCCGGCGCCCTGCACTACCCCTGGCGCCGCTTCATCGCCGCCGACCTGGTCGCGGCCGCGCTGTGGTCGGGCCTCGCCACCGGGATCGGCTGGTTCGGCGGCAACGCCTACAAGGAGTCGCTGTGGCGGCCGCTGCTGGTCGCGCTGGCCGCCGGTGTGGTGGTCGCGCTGCTCGGCGAGTGGTACGTGCGCGCTACGAGGAAGCGGCGGGCATGTGGAACGTGAACATGCGGTCCGGCTCGATCCGCGCGTAGATCGCCCCGCTGTCCATGACGTCGGCCTCCCACTCCGGCCCGTAGCGGGGCACGTAGATCCCGAGCGCCACCTGCCTGAACGGATCGGTCTCGATGTCGATCGGCACCGCGCGGCCGTGGACGGTCACCGCCAGCTCCTCGCCCGGCAGGTGGGTGGCGCTCACGTGCGGGCGCGCGGCGATGTGGCGGAAGCGGACCGAGTCCGGCGACGAGCCGAAGTGGAACGCGCCGCGGTAGAAGATCCCGTCCACCGGCCCGACGATCGGCCGGCCGTCGCTCGTCACCGTGGCCAGCGCGAGCAGGCACACGCCGGTCAGCCGCTCGCTCACCTGCTCGGCCGAGAGCCGGCGCTCGGGGGTGGTGATCCGCCGCAGGTGCGCGCCCGCCTGCTCGTAGCTGCGGTCGAGCAGGTCCTGGAGCGCGGCGAGGTCCTCGGGCGTCTCGTGCATCCGCCGGAAACCTACCCGGCGAGCCTGACCGCGGCCGCCGCGAACGCGGCGCGTGCGGGTGCCGGCGCCCCTTAGACTCGGTCACCAGGTGCTCTCCCGATCAGCGATGGGCGGCGGGATGCTCGTCGCGGCCCTCTCGACGTGCGTCCTGGGCGCGGGCAGCGCCCCGGCGCAGGCGCCCGAGCCGCCGCTCACCCCCACGCCCAGGGCCGACTGCGGGCCCGGCTCGCGTCCCGAGACCGGCGTGCAGGGGCGGGTCAGCCCGGACGACCACGCGAGCGGGCGGGCGTCGAAGGGGTTCACGTGCAACACGAAGCTGGTGGGCTCGTACCGCAAGCCGAACGCGATCGGCACCGTCGGCGGGTTCAAGGTCGAGCGCTACGTGGACGCCGCCGGCCACGACTGCGCCTACTACGACACGACGCTGATGTACCCCACCAACGCGCTCGACTCCGAGGGCGGCGTGAACGTGCTCGACATGTCGGACCCGGCGAACCCGGTCCTCACCGCGCGGCTCGGGACCCCGGCGATGGACACGCCGCACGAGTCCCTGGTGGTGAGCACCAAGCGCGGCGTGCTGGCGGCCGTCGCCGGCAACCTGACCACGAACGTCGGGATCATCGACCTCTACGACATCTCGAAGGACTGCCGGAGCCCCGAGCTGCGCTCCTCCACGCCGGTGGGGTTCCTCGGCCACGAGAGCGGGATGGCTCCCGACGGGCTCACCTTCTACTCGGCCTCGCCGGCGGGCGAGACGCTGGTCGCGGTGGACATCTCGAACCTGACCGTGCCGGTGCCCCTGTGGATCGGGCGCTACGACTCGCACGGGCTCTCGATCCGCGACGACGGCAACCGGGCCTACGTCGCCGGCACGGGCTCCGGGCTGCACATCCTCGACACCACCGAGATCCAGAAGCGGGTGGTCAACCCGAACGTGCCCGAGCTCTCGAACCTCACCTGGAAGTCGATGAGCATCCCGCAGAACGCCATCCCGGTGACCATCAAGGGCCGGCCCTACGTGGTCGAGATCGACGAGTTCGGGGCGCAGAGCGAGGTCGGCGCGGGGCGGATCATCGACATCGCCGACGAGACCCGGCCGCGGGTCGTCTCGAACCTGAGGCTGGAGGTGCACCAGCCCGAGAACTTCCCGGCGCAGAGCGCCGACAACGGGGCCAACAACCCGGTCCAGGGCTACGCCGGCCACTACTGCAACGTGCCGAGCCGGGTCGACCCGGGGATCGTCGCCTGCAGCATGATCCTGTCGGGGCTGCGGGTGTTCGACATCCGCGACCCCGCGAAGCCGCGCGAGATCGCGTACTTCAACGCCCCGGTGGACCCGCGCATCATCCCGCCGGCGGGGATCGTGCCCGCCCCGAGCAACTGGGCCATGTCGAGCCCCTCGTTCGTGCCCGAGCGCGGCGAGATCTGGTACTCGGACGGGCTGAGCGGCTTCTACGCGGTCCGCGTGACGAACGACCGCTGGCCGTTCCCGCGCGGCGGGGGCGGGTCGAGCAGCCCGTGCCTGCGCCCGTCGAGGCTCTCGTTCAAGCTGCACCGAGTCGAGGGCACGCGGGTGGTGAGGGTCGAGGCGTACGCGAACGGGAAGCGCAGGCTGCGGCGCAGGGGCCGCGACATCCGGCGCGTCGAGCTGACCGGCCTGAAGCGCGGCGGCACGCTGAGGATCCGGATCGTCGCCACGCACGACACGGGCTCGAAGGTGATCAGCACCCGCACCTGGAAGGGCTGCCGCAAGGGCAAGCCGCGCGTGCGGGCCATCGGCCGGCGGTAGCCCCGGCGGGCGCGGGGCTAGCCTCGCGCCCGTGCCGTTCGAGGACCCCCTCACCGACCGGATCTCCGCCTTCCTGACGGGGATCGGGATCCCCGTGGACGCGGCCGAGGTGCCGGAGGGGTCGTTCCTGCCGGGCGTCACGCTCGAGCGCGGGCGCGTACTGGTGGACGAGGAGCGGCTCGCGTTCCCCGGCGACCTCCTCCACGAGGCGGGCCACGTGGCGGTGGCGCCCCCCGAGGCGCGCTCCTCGCTGACCGGCTCGGTGGCGGTGCCCGGCCTCGACCCCAACCGGCTCGAGTGGGCGGCGATCCCCTGGTCGTACGCCGCGGCGCTGGCCATCGGGATCGAGCCGGAGCTGGTCTTCCACGGCGGCGGCTACCACGGCCACGCCCCGGGCCTGCTGCTCACCTACCGCGCCGGCGGCATGGTCGGCGTGAACCTGCTCGAGGAAGCCGGCATGACCGCCGGCCCCGCCCTGGCCGCGGAGCTGGGCGTGCCACCCTTCCCGCACATGCTGCGCTGGCTGCGGGAGTAAGCGGCGCCCGGCGATCAGCGCGAACCGCTGCGCGCGTGTTAAGCGCGCTTGCGCGCCAGCGGAGTCGCGCCTAGTGTGACTCGGTGGCAGGGGTACTCCGGTTCGGGCTCGCGGCGGTTGCCGCGCTGGCCCTCGTTCCCGCGACGGCGGTCGCGGCGACCGTGCCCGCGGACTTCCCGGGCGTCTACCCCTCCAAGCACGACACGTTCGACGCCGCGCGGCGGGCCGATTCGATGGACCTCCAGGCCAAGATCGCGGCCGGGACCCTGCGGATCCCGTTCGACTGGTCGCAGTTCGAGCGGTCCCCGGGCGTCTGGGACTACTCGGTGTACGACCCCGTCGTCGCCGACGCCGCCGCGCGCGGCCTGCGGATCCTGCCGATCCTCTTCGACCCGCCGTCGTTCCGCTCCACCCGCGGGACCAGCACCAAGCGCGGCATGTACCCGCCGAACGACAACGCCGCGATGGGCGAGTTCGCCGCCCGGCTGGTGGCCCGCTACGGGCCCGCGGGCAGCCTGTGGGCGGAGCGGCCCGAGCTGCGCCGCGTCCCGATCCGGTCCTGGCAGGTCTGGAACGAGCCGAACATCCCGTTCTTCTGGCCGGACGGCGCCGACGCCGCCGGGTACACGCGGCTGCTCGAGGCCGTCGCGGGGTCGATCCGCGCCGCCGACCCCGGCGCCGAGGTCGTGGCGGCCGGCCTCCCGAACAGCTCCAACGGGCCGTCCGCCAAGACCTTCCTGAAGTGGATGTACGAAGCGGGCGCCGCGGACGCCTTCGACACGCTCGCCATCCACCCCTACGGCCCCGACTTCTACGACGTGATGGGCCAGGTCCACGAGCTGCGC
>JALZEZ010000634.1 GCA_030861775.1 Actinomycetota bacterium | reverse complement strand
GACGACTAGAGGCGCGTTCCCGCGCCGGGGCGCACGGCCCGGCGGCGCCCACCGGCACCGTCCTGCCCAGGGGCCCTCCTGGGGCCCCTATCCAGGACGGCTTGCCCGACCGGCTCGGGTTCGGCGGCCTCTCAGCGCGTGGAGATGTCGCTGCGCCGGGCCCGGATCGCGTGGCGCATGACGTCGCGCGCGGCGGGGTCGCCCTTCATGAACGCCCGGGCGGTGTTGCGCAGCGTCTCGAAGCGGAGCTGGGGCGGCAGCGGCGGCATGTTCGGGTCGGTGACCGCCTCGAGCAGCACCGGCCGGTCGTGGGCGAGGGCCTCCTCCCAGGCCGGCCGCACGGCATCGGGCGTGTCCACCTTGATGCCCTTCAGGCCGAGCGACTCGGCATAGGCCGCGTAGCCGAACGGCGGCAGCGCCTGCGAGGTCTCGAAGCGCGGGTCGCCGGACATCGCGCGCTGCTCCCAGGTCACCTCGTTCAGGTCGCCGTTGTTCAGCACCAGCACGACCAGCCGCTTGTCCTCCCAGCGGTCGGCGTAGTACGCGATGTCGATCAGCGCGTTCATCCCGATCATCTGGAACGCGCCGTCCCCGAGCGCGGCGATCACCGGGCGGTCGGGGTGCGCGAACTTCGCGCCCAGCGCGTACGGCACCGCGCAGCCCATCGTGGCCAGGGTGCCGCTGATCCCGGCCATCATCCCCTCGCGCAGCTTCAGGTTCCGCGCCCACCAGTTCGCGGCCGTGCCGGAGTCGGCGGTGAGGATGCAGCGGTCGGGCAGCAGGTCGCTCGCCTCGTGGAAGACGCGCTGCGGGTTGATCGGGTCGCCCGGCTGCATGGCCCGCTCGGCCAGCATCCGCCACCAGCGCTCCACGCCCTTCTCGATCTCCTCGCGCCAGCGGCGGTCCTCCTTGCGCTGCAACAGCGGCAGCAGAGCGCGCAGCGTCGCGGCAGCGTCGCCGACCAGCGCGGCCTCCATCGGGTAGCGCATGCCGATCAGCCGTCCGTCGATGTCGATCTGCACGCCGCGGGCCTGGCCCTCGTCCGGCAGCCAGTCGGCGAACGGGAAGTTCGAGCCGACCATCAGCAGCGTGTCGCAGTCGCCCATCATGTCGCTCGAGGGCTTGGTCCCGAGGAGGCCGATCGAGCCGGTCACGAACGGCAGGTCGTCGGGCAGCGCGGCGCGGCCGTTCAGCGCCTTGGCCACCCCGGCCCCGAGCACGTCCGCCACCTCCGCCACCTCGGAGGCGGCTCCGATCGCGCCCTGGCCGATCAGCATCGCCACCTTCGACCCCGCGTTAAGCACGTCTGCCGCGGACCGCAGGTCGGCCTCGAGCGGCACCGGGCGCGAGTCGCTCATCCCCACCGAGGAGAACACCGAGCCGTGCGAGCGCTCGGGCGGCTCGTGCTCCTCGTGCTGCACGTCCACCGGCACGATCACGCACGCCACCGTGCGCGAGGAGAGCGCGGTCCGCACCGCGCGGTCGATCAGATGGGCGGCCTGCTCCGGGGCCATGCAGGTCTGGACGAACTCGCCGGCCACGTCCTGGAACAGCGAGTGCAGGTCCACCTCCTGGAGCCACTCGGCCCCGAGCGACACGCGCTTCTGCTGGCCCACGATCGCCAGCACCGGCTGGTGGTCGAGCTTCGCGTCGTAGAGCCCGTTGAGGAGCTGGATCGCGCCCGGCCCGGAGGTGGCGATGCACACGCCCAGCTCGCCGGTGAACTTCGCGTGCGCGCACGCCGCGTATGAGGCGATCACCTCGTGGCGGACCTGCACGAACTCCGGGTCGCCGCCGAGCGACTGGAACGCGCCCATCAGGCCGTTGATGCCGTCGCCCGGATAGCCGTAGACGCGGTGGACGCCCCACTCGCGCAGGCGGCTCAGCATGAACTCGGAGGTGGTCTGGCTCACGACCCCAGCGTCGCGCGCGCGGCGGAGCCGCCGTTCGGCGAGGCCTCCGCGCCGCCGTAGGCGGGCCGCGCCGGCGGGGCGGGCGCCTGCTC
>JALZEZ010000331.1 GCA_030861775.1 Actinomycetota bacterium | reverse complement strand
GAGCGGCTCCGACCGGACCGTGCCAGGTCCGGGCGGAGCGCGGAGCAGCGACAGGACCCGCGGCCGAGCGGTGCGGGCCCCGCTGATCGGTGAGCGGCCAGGCCCCGCGTCAGCCGGGCGGCCGCTTCGGCCGCCGCTCCTCCGCCACCGGCTTGCCCGTCTCGGCGTCCACCAGGTTCGGCGGCGGCCAGGGACCGAACCAGTTGTCGCGGGCACCGTCGAGCGTGATCACCGTGCCGGAGTAGTAGTCGCCCGCCGGGGAGGCCAGGTAGGCCACCAGCCAGGCGTGCTCCTCGGGCCGCCCCATCCGCTGGAGCGGCACCGTGCGGGCCACGTTCTCGCGCACCGGCTGGGGGTACTTCTGGATCGCGTCGGTCTCGAAGTGGCCGGCGGCCAGCGCCGTCAGGCGGATCTGGTGGCGGGCCCACTCGATCGACAGCACGCGGGTCAGGTTCTCGACCGCCGCCCGCGCCGCCGACGAGTGCGCCATCCCGGGCAGCCCGTGGTGCGGCGAGAGCGTCACCGAGATCACCTTCCCCCCACCCCCCGGGATCATCGACTTGGTCGCCACCGCGTGGGTCATCAGCCAGGTGCCGACGAGGTTCAGCCGCACGACCGTCTCGAACCCCTTCAGCGAGATGTCCTCGGCCGGAGTCATGTACTGGCCGCCGGCGTTGTTCACGAGCGTGTCGATCCGCCCGTGGCGCTCGAGCACCGCGTCGACCAGCGCGTGCACCTGGTCCTCCTCGCGGATGTCGCAGACCCGCGCCTCGCAGAGCGAGCCCTCGCACAGCGCCGCCGTCTCCTCCAGCGGCTCGGCCCGCCGCCCGACCACGACCACCCGGGCGCCCAGCGCGGTCAGCTCCAGCGCGGTGGCCCGCCCCAGCCCGGTCCCCCCGCCGGTGAGGACGATGACCTGCCCGTCGAGCAGGCCGGGGGCGAAGATGCGGGAAGGCACGGCGGCGGGCAGGTTAACCTGCGCCGCGCCGATGGCGACCGCAGCGGAACCCAAGCCGGCGCAGCTCCCGCTCCCGGGCGGGCGCCCGGACGCCACCGTGAAGGTCCATCCGCTCCTCTGCGGCACGGGCCAGTGGACCGAGGCGTTCCGCCACCGCGAGGAGGGTCGGCTCGCCCGCCTGCACGCGCTCGGCATCGGCACGAGCGACAAGCACCGCTTCCCGATCATCGCCTTCCTGGTCGAGCACCCGGAGGCCGGCCCGATCCTGATCGACACCGGCCTCCACCCCTCGATCGCGGTGGACGCCAAGAAGAGCGTCGGCCGCCTCTACGGGGCCACCGTGACCCGCAGCTGGGAGATGGAGCCGGCGCAGGCGCTCCCGGACCAGCTCCGCTCGCGCGGCATCGAGCCCGGCGACGTGAAGCTGATCGTGATGACCCACCTCCACCTCGACCACACCAGCGGGATGGTCCAGTTCCCCGGCGCGACGTTCGTGTTCAGCCGCCAGGAGTGGAGGCGGGCGAACGAGCCGCGCGCCTTGCGCGAGGGCTACATCACGGGGCACTTCGACCACGCCTTCGACTACCGCCTGCTCGACTTCGACGGCGACGACGTGGACTCGTTCGCCACCTTCGGCCGCTCGTTCGACCTGCTCGGCGACGGCAGCGTGCGGGTGGCGTTCACCCCCGGGCACACCGTGGGCCACATGTCGGTGGTCCTCCGCGAGGCCGACCGCGAGGTCCTCGTCGCGGGCGACGCCGCCTACACGCGACACATCCTCGAGACCGGCCACAAGCCGTTCCTGATGCAGGACGAGCACCTCTACGCCCGCTCGCTGCGCGAGATCCAGCGCTACGTCGAGCAGACGCCCAGCGCCGTCGTCGTCCCCGGGCACGACATGGAGGCCTTCGAGGCGGCGCGGGAGGAGCTGGGCTAGCCCGCGGCCGGCCGCCGGGCAGCGCCGCCCGCGGCCTTGCGCGTCTCACGAGAGGCGCGCCGCGCGGCCCGGATCGCCCGCCAGCGCCCGTTGCGGTGCAGCCCGTAGTAGACGATCTCGACGCGCTCGAAGATGCGGTCGGCGGCCGCCTGGGCCTCGTCCCTGCTGGGCGAGTCCACCTGCTCGAAGCGGATCGGGTCCGAGTACTGGACCGTGACCTTCGGGAAGCGCAGCCGCTTCCAGTTGCGGATCCCGGCCGACCCGGCGATCGCCGCGGGCACGACCGGCGCGCCCGACTCGAGCGCCAGGCGCCCGATGCCCGGCTTCGCCTCGCCCAGCTCGCCGCTGCGCGAGCGGCCGCCCTCGGCGTACATGACGATGACCTTGCCGCGCGAGAGCAGGCTGTGCGCGGTCTTGAACATCTCCTCGTCGCGGTGGCCGCGCCGGACCGGGAACACCCCGCCGTGCGTGTAGATGAACTGGAGCGGCCGCGTGAAGAGCTGCGACTTCGCCACGAAGTGGACCTTGCGCCGCATGTAGACGGCGATCAGGAAGTGGTCCATGAACGAGAAGTGGTTCGGGGCGATGATCACCGGCCCCTCCGGCGGCACCTTGTACGAGTCGATGCAGCGCGTGCGGAAGATGAACAGCAGGATCGGCGTGAGCACCAGCCGCACGAACTCGTAGACGAAGTCGGGGTCGCGCGTGCGGGTGCGCTCGTGGAAGCGCTGGAAGTGCTCGGCGGGGCGCGGGTCCTTGTAGACCTGCGGCTTCATGGGGGCGAGATCCTGCTCGGTGGACATGGGAGTCAGGGCACAGCTACCCGGCTGTCCCGCGGACGTTACCCCTAGCCGTCATCGCTCGAAACCCAGGCGCGCGACCGCTCCACCGCGCGCGACCACTCCGACAGCAGCGTCTCCCGCTCGTCGTCCGACATGCGCGGCTCGTAGCGGGCCGCCTCGCGCCACATCGCGCGGGTGCCCTGCTCGTCCCACAGCTCGGTCGCCACGCCGGCCAGGTAGGCGGCCCCCAGGGCGGTCGTCTCGGATATCTCCGGCACCACCACCGGCACGCCCAGCACGTCGGCCTGGAACTGCATCAGCCAGCCGTTCACCGCCGCGCCGCCGTCCGCGCGCAGCTCCTGGAGCGGCTCGCTCGAGGTGGCCTCGATCGCCCGCACCGCGTCCACCGTCTGGTACGCGATCGACTCGAGTGCCGCGCGGGCCAGGTGCGCCCGCCCGCTCCCCCGGGTCAGGCCGACGATCGTGCCCCGCGCGTACGGGTCCCAGTGCGGCGAGCCGAGGCCGGTCAGCGCGGGCACGAAGTAGACGCCGTCGTTCGAGTCGAGCGAGCCCGCCAGCGCCTCGGTCTCGGCGGCCGCGCCGATGATCCCCAGGCCGTCGCGCAGCCACTGCACGGCCGCGCCGGTCACGAACACGCTGGCCTCGACCGCGTAGTCCACCCGGTCGCCCACCCCCCAGGCGATCGTGTTGAGCACGCCCTCGTGCACCGGCGGGGCCTCGGTCCCGGCGTTCTGGAGCACGAAGCTGCCGGTCCCGTAGGTGTTCTTGCCGAGCCCCGGCTCGTGGCAGGCCTGACCGTAGAGCGCGGCCTGCTGGTCGCCCGCGATGCCGGCCACCGGCACGCTCCCGCCGAACTCCGAGGTCTCCCCGTACACGTGCGCGCTCGGCAGCGGATCGGGCAGCGAGTCCGGCTCGACCGAGAGCAGCTCGCACAGCTCGTGGTCCCAGGAGCGCGAGCGGATGTCGAACAGCAGCGTGCGCGACGCGTTCGAGTAGTCGGTCACGTGGCGGCCGGTGAGCTTGAAGACCAGCCAGGAGTCGATCGTGCCGAAGGCGGCGCTCGGGTCCACGCCGCCCTCGCGCACCAGCCACTCGATCTTCGTGCCCGAGAAGTACGGGTCGAGGACGAGCCCGGTGCGCTCGCGGAACCTGTCCTCGTGTCCGGCCGCGCGCAGCTCGTCGCAGCGCGCCGACGTCCGCCGGTCCTGCCACACGAGCGCCCGGTGGAGCGGCTCGCCGCTCATCGGCTCCCAGGCCACGACGGTCTCGCGCTGGTTCGTGATGCCGATCCCGGCCAGGTCCGAGCCGTCCACGCCCGCCTGCTCGAGCGCCTCGTGCGCGACCGAGCGGGTGACCTCCCAGATCTCGGCGGCGTCGTGCTCGACCCAGCCCGGGCGCGGGAAGTGCTGCTCGAACTCGCGCGACGCGCTCGCGCGCGCCTGACCGTCGCCGTCGAAGACGATGCACTTCGTCCCGGTGGTGCCCTGGTCGATTGCGAGGATCACGCTCTGCGGCGGGAAGCGTAAACGCGCAGGAAATCGCGTAGCTGCCTGGCCCGGTGCGCGAACCCGCCGAGCGTGCGCCCGGTGGCCCGGTGCTCGAGCGGCAGCTCCACCTCGACCACCCTGAAGCCCGCCCGGTGGGCGTCCACCGTCATCCCGATCTCCATCCCGAAGCGGGGGGCGAACGGGAGCACGGCGTCCACGACCGGCGGGGCCAGGGCGCGCTGGCCGCTGATCGGGGCCCGGAGGTCGAGCCCGGTGAGGCGCCGGATGGCGC
>JALZEZ010000633.1 GCA_030861775.1 Actinomycetota bacterium | reverse complement strand
GCCGCGGGCCCGGCGGGCGGCGGCGAGGTCGGCCACCCGCGCGGCCTCCACGCGCCGCGCGCGCTCGCAGTCCACCCCGTAGATCACCCGCTGCGCGACCGGCACGTCGTTGGTGATGACCGCGTCCACGCCGGCGTCGAGCGCCTCCCGCACGTCGTTCTCCTCGTTGAACGTGTACGGGACGACCTCCAGCCCGGCGGCATGCGCGCGGTCCACGTAGTCCTTCGGGTTGCTTGACACGGGCCAGGCCGGCGAGACCACCTCGTACCCGCGCGAGCGCGCGAACTCGATCGCCTGCGAGTTCGTCTGGGCGAGCGAGAGGTAGGACGTGCGGAAGCCGGCGGCCTTGGCCTCGTCGAGGTTGGGCGGCCAGAAGCTCTGGATCAGCACCCAATCCTTCGGGATGCCGGAGGCGGCCACCGCGTCGAGGATCGCCCGGGCGAACGCGGGGCTGCCGTCGTAGTCCGGGTCGGTGGGCTGGTTCTTGATTTCGAGGTTCAGCCGCACCCCCTCGGCCCTGGCCCAGGCGAGCACGTCGGCGAGCTTCGGGATCGGGACCTGAGCCCCCGGTACGGCCGTGATCTTGCTGTCGGTGCCGATCGTGTCGACGTGGCAGGCGGCCAGCTCGGCGGCGGTCTTCTCACCGATCTCGCCGGTGCAGTCGGTGGTGCGGTCGAGGGTGGCGTCGTGGAGGACGAACGGCACGCGGTCCGAGGAGAGCTTCGAGTCGAGCTCCACCACGTCGGTCCCGATCGAGTGGCCGTACTCGAATGCGGGCTGGGCGTCCTCGGGCTGAGCCGGCTTTCCGTTCACGAGCGGGCCGCCGCGGTGCGAGTGGATCTCGACCACGGCCGAGGCCGGCGCCGCGGCGGTCAGGAGCAGCGCGGTCGCGAGCAGGGCCAGGCGCATGGCCTCCATTCTGCACTGATAGAACCCCCTCCGTGGCAGACGAACCGGTCCTCCTCATCACCGGCGCGAGCACCGGCATCGGCGCGGCCACCGCGCGCCAGGCCGTCGAGGCCGGGTACCGGGTCGTGCTCTCGGCCCGCAGCGAGGACAAGCTGCGCGCGCTGGCCGAGGAGCTCGGCGGGCCGGAGCGGGCGATCGCCCAGCGCTGCGACGTCTCGGTGTGGGAGGACCAGGAGGCGCTTGTCGCGGCGGCGCTCGACGCCTTCGGCGGTATCGACGCCGCCTTCGCCAACGCCGGCTTCGGGGCCAAGCGCGGGTTCCTCGAGGAGTCGCCCGAGCAGTGGCGCTCGATGGTCGAGACCAACGTGCTCGGCTGCGCCTACACGATCCGTGCGGTCCTCCCCCACTTCCGCCAGCGCGACGCGGGGCACTTCCTGCTGACCAGCTCGGTTGCGGGGCGTCGCGCGCTGCCGGGCTCGCTCTACTCGTCCACCAAGTGGGCGGTGTGCGGCATGGGCGAGGCCCTGCGCCAGGAGGTGGCGGACACGCCGATCAAGGTCACGCTGATCGAGCCGGGCATGGTGGACACGCCGTTCTTCGACGACCGGCCCGGGCCGGACCGCGCGCTCCACGACGACGACATCGCCCGCGTGGTGATGTTCGCGCTCTCCCAGCCGCCGCGGGTGGACCTGAACGAGATCCTCGTGCGGCCGATCAACCAGCCGCTCTAGTCCCGCCCCGCGAACGTCGTCGTGTAGGTGGCGCCGGGGCCGCCGCGGGTCTCGCGCGGGACGATGCCGATCCCGATCTCCTCGAACTCCGGCCGCAGGGCGTTGCGGCGGTGGCCCTCGCTGTGCAGCCAGCCGTCCACCACGACCGCCGGGGTGGCGGCGTTCCCCTCGCGGCCGGTGGCCAGGTTCTCGCCGGTGGCGAAGCCGCTCGAGCGCAGGCGGTAGCCGGTGCGGACGATCCGCTCGTGGTGGCCCACGCCGTCCGGGCTGACGTGCTCGAAGAAGTCGCGCTCGACCATGTCGCGCGAGTGGGCGAGCGCGGCTGCGCGCAGCTTCCGGTCCGGTCGCAGCGTGCGCAGGCCGCGCT
>JALZEZ010000632.1 GCA_030861775.1 Actinomycetota bacterium | reverse complement strand
AGGCCGAGCTGACCGCCACCGGCGGCGACGGGCTCGGGCCGCGCGGCCACGGCGAGTACCGCGGCCCGCTCGCATACCGCCAGGGGAAGCCGATGCGCCCGGACGTCGCGCTCGCCTTCGACCGCATGCAGCGCGCGGCCGCCAGCGCGGGCATCAACCTCATCGTCACCAGCGGCTTCCGCAGCAACGCCGAGCAGGCGGTGCTGTTCCGCCGCCGCCCGGACCCGCGCTGGGTGGCGCCGCCGGGCCGCTCGCTGCACCGCCTCGGCACCGAGCTCGACCTCGGCCCGCCGAGCGCCTACGGCTGGCTGGCCCGCAACGCCGGCCGCTTCGGCTTCATCCGGCGCTACTCGTGGGAGCCCTGGCACTACGGATACACCCGAAGCCCCGGCAGCGCCTCGGTCGGGTTCGGCGTGAGGGGCGGCGACGGTCGCGCCACCGCCGCGATGCAGTCGTTCGTCCCCGCCCGGTACGCCCCGATGATCGCCCGCGCCGCGCGCCGCTGGGGCGTCTCGGCCCAGCTCCTGGCCGCGCAGATCTACGCCGAGTCGAACTTCAACCCGTTCGCCCGCTCACCCGCCGGGGCACAGGGCATCGCCCAGTTCATGCCGGGCACCGCCCGCGGCCTCGGCCTCCGCAACCCCTTCGACCCGGCCCAGGCCATCGACGCCCAGGCCCACCTCATGCGCGACCACCTCCGCCGCTTCGGCTCGGTCCCGCTCGCCCTCGCCGCCTACAACGCCGGCCCCGCCGCGGTGGCCCGCTGCGGCTGCGTCCCGCCGTACGCGGAGACGCGCGCCTACGTGGCGAAGATCGTCGGCCTGCTCGGCGGGGCGGGGGAGGCCGGCGGATTCGGCTTCGCCGTGCGCCTGGTCAAGTGATACACACGCATACACATCGAGGTGTAAAGTGAGGTCCGTGGCGCGAACGAACATCGACATCGACGAGGACCTCGTCGCGAAGGCGATGGCCATGTACGGCTGCAAGACGAAGCGCGAGGCGGTCGACCTGGCGCTGCGCCGGCTGATCGGCGACCCGATGAGCCTCGAGGAGGCGCTGGCGATGCGCGGGCGCGGCTGGGGCGGCGACCTCGATGCGATGCGCTTCAACGAGCATGCCGACTGGACCGATCGTCCCTGACACCTCGGCCTGGGTCGAGTTCCTGCGCGGCACGGGCAGCCGCGTCGATCGCCGTTTCGATGAGCTGGTCCGCGACCCGGCGCTGGTCGTCGTCACCGAGCCGGTCATGATGGAGCTCCTCGCCGGCGCCCGCAATCCGACCGAGTGGCGCGACCTGCGTCGCCTGATGGCCCGTGCGGACTTCGCGCCCGTGAGGACGCCCGAGGACTGGCACGAAGCGGCCGTGATCCATCGCCGGGTTCGCACGGGCGGCCGAACGCTCCGGAGCATGCTCGACTGCCTGATCGCCGCGGTCGCGATCCGGATCGGCGCCGCCGTCCTCCACGCCGACGCCGACTTCGAGCTGATCGCCGAGCACTCGGCGCTCGAGATAGCCGCGCCGTGATGCCGCGGGGCTAGTGCCCCGCCGTGCCGCTGTAGGCCAGCTCGACCCGGGCGCCCTGGCACGCCTCCGCGCCCGACGCGAGCATCTCGAGCTGCGGGAGCTGCGCGGAGGGCACCCCGAGCGCGCTGAGCGAGCGCGTGCCCGGCGGCAGCGTGAGCGGGAGCGCCGCCGCGACCGGCGTCACGCGGAAGTTGGACCCGCCGTCGCAGCCGGCGCGGTCGGTGGCGGCCACCGACACGTTCAGCGCGGTCACCTTCAGGTCGAAGTCGTGCGGGTTCGTCAGCGCCAGGTCGAGCCCGCGGCGCACCCCGGGCAGCAGCGGCTCGGCCAGGTCGCCGGCGATCGTGAACGGCTTCGTCTCCCTCACGACCAGCGTCAGCGGCGCGCTGCCGGTCAGCCCGGACGCGGTCCCGTCGACCACCAGCTCGTGCGTCCCCGCCGGCGCCTCGCGCGAGGCCTCGAGGACGAGCGTCGCCGTCGGCC
>JALZEZ010000330.1 GCA_030861775.1 Actinomycetota bacterium | reverse complement strand
GCGGCGCCGACCCGGGGCGGCGCGCGTGCGGGACCTCGCGGGCGCGCCGCCCCGCCTGAAGTCCACCGTCCAATCCGACGCTCGGATCGAGCAGGACGACCCCTGCTGGAGCGTCTGGCTCACGTCCGTGCCGGCTGGCCCCACGCCGCCGGCGCCGCCGCCGCCCGGCGATCTCCCCGTCCTGGACGTGAGCTACCTGAGGACCCCATGCATCGCCGCGAACATCGCTGCCGGGATCTCGGGCGTCGACCCCCTCACGGACAAGCCCGCCGTGACGGTCAAGAACCCCGTCAAGAACCCCCACACGTACTACTCGACCTACCCCGGGGGCGCCCCGGCAAGGCTCACCTACGGACGACTTGCGACGCCGGCGGCGCCCAAGAACCTCAGCTACACGAACCGCAAGGCGGCATGTGGGCACAGACCGTTCAAGAACGGGGGCGAACCCGGCCCTCCAGACGGCAAGCCCAACGGAAAGGGCGGTCGCACCGACGGCTCGCTGACGAGCTGCGATGAGTATCCGTACGCCTCCTCGCTCCAGGGCGGCAGCGACGCGATCGTCCGTGGCGTAAGGCCCGTGGAGAACAACAGGCAGGGCGGCGAGCTCTCAGCGTTCCTGAGAAGGGAGCGCATGAAGCTCGACGAGTCGGGCGGCCAGTTCGCGGTGTGCGTGACGCTCGCGACCGGCCGCGTCGGGAGCTGTCCCTAGACCGTATGGCGCCGACGCGACGTCCGGCGGTGCCTGTGCCGGGCCGGGGCGTGTCCGCGCCGCGAGGTCATAACCCGCGTATGCGCGAGTGCGACGATCCTTCTGGCCATGCTCCCGAACCAGCTCGCGGTCGCGATCTTCCCGCACCTGATACCGGCGGCGACGATCCCGAACGGGGACCTCGAGCGGGCGCTGACCGAGCCTCTCGCCGAGCAGCGCGACGAGGTCGTCTACGTGATCTGCTCGCACCGGCGGGTTGTACTCGGACCGGCCCAGCCAGACGGTGGCTACGCGGCCTGGATCGCCTCCGGCCATCTGGCAGGCGCGATCCTCTGGAGCGACTCGCACTGGTGGGCGCGGGTGCGCTTCCCCGAGCACGCGCGACCGTCCCAGGTTGCGTGGGCGGTCATCGATGACTCGCTCGAGTCGATCGAAGCCCTGCCGCCGATCGAGCTCGACGCCGAACAAGATCCGGACGGCGCGGCCGGCCAGAACCGCCAGGAGCTCCTCGCGTGGGTCTACGACCGCCACCTCGAACAGCTCTTGAAGGAGCCGGAGCAGGATCGCGGCAGCGTAGACGGGGGTCGCATCGAGTTCCGGATCGAGTACGTGGGGTCAAGCGGCGGCGAGGCGCTCCGGCGGCCGGCCGGCGCGCATCACCGCGTGCCGTCCATCCTCGGGCGGATGCTGCTGTACGAGCCGCATCGCCTCGTCTACCCGCTCGCCTGCGAGGCTAGGTTCGCGTTCTACGACGAGTCGGACCCGGAGAAGACGCACCGCGCGCTCCGCCTCCGCGAGGCGGTCGAGGCGTTCGGCGTCGAGCGGCGGGTCTTGATCGCCGCCGCCGAGGACGCGCTGATCGCGGCCTCAGGAGCGCCGTACAACATCCGCAACACCGGCCGCCGCCGCTTTCCGGCGAGTGCCGCCGGCGAGCAGCTCGCCGCGCTCGGCGTCGAGCGAGTCATGCTGGGGATGTATGGGCTTCCGCCGCGGGTGAGGCTTGTCGGCCCTGGCGGATCGTGGGGCTTCGACAGCCAGGCCGTTGCATGGGAGTTGCGCACGGTCAGTCGCCGGTGAGCCGCCCTGCGCGGCGGCCGCAGAACAGGCTCGAAGGCGTTACGCCCCGACCCGAACGGCGGAAAGCCAGTTCATCGGGCCGCCGTTCACGCCAGTCAGGAAATACGGGAGGTTGCCGCCCGAGTCCTGATAGGCCCACAGCTCCAGGTGGTCGTTGACGGCCATATCGACCGGGCCGGTGCCGAGGTTCAGGATCGTGACGTCGGTGGGATTCTTGGCTGCCATCGCCTGCGCGCGCTCCACGCCGTTCCAGAGGATGCGCGCGTAGCGGCTGCCGACTGCGTTGAACGTGAAGCCGAGTTGGCCGGTGACGACGTACACGCCGGCCGTCTTGCACACCAGCCGCCCGTTCGCGGCGTCGAACATGCCGTCGTTGTCGGCCATGACCGTGTCGAGCGGAAGCTTCTGCCACGCGCCGCCGCCGTTCGTGTGACTGAGCGCGGCGACGCGGCTGATGCGCGCACGGGACGAGCCCACCGCGTCGCCGGGCTTGTCGGTGATGCCGCCGACCGTGACCATGACGAGCTTCTGCGTCACCGAAGCCCAATAGGTGTTCGGCTCGTTCTTGATCCCGCGACAATTGGGCTCGACCTCCAGCACCGTCACCGAACCGAAGTGGTTGCCGGTCATGTCGACCGCCCGCGTTTGCTGCGTCACGCGGACGGCCACCGCGCCGGTGAAGACGCCGTTGTTCTTGAAGGTGAGCCCGACGCCCGTGTACAGGAACCAGGTGCCGCTGGCGGCGCTGTCGCCGCACCAGCAGTTCTCGACCAACAGCTGGTAGGACTGGTCCATCGTGAGCGGGTTGCTCGTGTACGCACCCGCACTCCCGTCGGCGAGCGGCTCGAAGACACAGTCCGTGATGGACCACACCTGGCCCGCATTCTGAATCGGCGGCCGGGTCGAGTCGTTGAAATCGCACCCCGTGATCGTGATCCGGTTGGAGAAGTCCGTGCCGGCGGTGCTGTCGCGTCCCTTGATGGAGCGCACCCCTCGGCCGAAGGCGCTGTCGCGGATCGTGTGGCTGTGCCCGCCCGAGAGGGAGATCAACGCACTTGCGCCATTGACTCCCGCGCCACCGCTGTGGATGCTGGAGCGGTCAAACAGGAACCGGCTCGGGACCGACGCACCGCCGCCGCCTGATACGTCGAGCACCTTGCCGGTGAACGCGGCGTTGGTGTACTGGATGCCGACGCCGGTGATCGCGCAGCTCACCGTGTCGCGGGCGTCGATGGCACGCGCCTGCCCGCCTCCGGTGGTCATCAGCAGGTTGGTGCCCACACCGCTGCCCGTCGCGGGGGAGCCTTCGCCCTCGAGGATGATGCTGCGCCGGCCATGGAAGTCGATGCTGGTGGCGTTCAGAACGCCCGGTCCCAGCCTCAGCTTGCCGCCGTTCGGGTTGGGGAGTGCGGCGATGGCGCGGGCGATGCGCGCCGTGTCGTCGGTCTCGGGAAAGATCAGCGGGAAGTCGGCGAGCTCCATCTGTCGGACCGCGCTCCACCGTACCTGATGAGGCTGACCAGTTGGAGATTCCTTGAGCGGCTCACGCCAGCTCGGGTCGCAGCTCGAATGGTGCGGACTTTCAGAACCGCTAGCGGCCCGCCGCGAACGCCGCGATCAGCGCCGCCGTCCGCGCCGGCGACTCCACGTGCGGGCTGTGGTTCAGGCCCTCCATCACCACGGTGCGGGCGCCCGGGATCGCGTTGTAGAGGCGGACCGAGCGCTTCGTGTGGTCCTCCTCCTCGCCGAGCAGCACGGTGACCGGCACGTCCTCGTCCGCCAGCCGCTCGTGCAGCGGGCGCTCGTCCCAGTAGTCCGCGATCCCTCGTGCGGAGCCGGTCAGCGAGCTGTACGTGGTGCGCTCGAAGATGTCGTCCTCGAGCCCCTTCGGCGGGTCGAACGCCGGGGCGAACCCGTCCTCGATCGCGGCGCGCACGAACCGATCGGGGATCAGCGTGTCGACGGCGTGGCCCACGACCGGCAGGAACGGCAGGTACGCAACGGGCGGCAGGTCCTCGTCGCGGCGGTCGGAGCGCGTCCCGATCATCATCAGCCGCGCGACCCGCTCGGGGTGGCGCTCGACCAGCGCCGTGCCGACGATCCCGCCCATGGAGTGGCCCACGACCGCCGCGCGGCGGACGCCGAGCTGCTCCATCACCTGGGCGACGAGGTCGGCGTGCTCCCCCATCGTGTACCCGTCGCGCGGCTTCTCGGAGTCGCCGTGCCCGAGCAGGTCGAGCCGGATCACCCGGAAGCGGCGCAGCGCCGGCAGGATCGGCTCCCACCAGCGCACCGAGCACCCGATCCCGTGGAGGAGCACGAGCGGCGGGCCGCGCGGGTCGCCGGACTGGCGCACGTGCACGTCGCCGCCGCGCACCGAGACGACCGGCACGCCGCGGGTGGCCGGCTCGGTGGCTCGCCCGACCAGCAGGGTGTTGAGCCCGAGGGCCACCAGCCCGGCGACGGCGAGGGCGGCCACCGATCGCGGGAAGCGGCGCACCAGCATCAGCGCGCCGTAGGCGAGCGCGACCGCGAGCAGGGCGAGCTTGGCCGCGGCGAACACGCCGGCGAGCAGCGGCGCCACGTCGCCGCCCGAGCGCCCGATCACGATCAACAGGGAGACGTCCTCGCCCACGTCGCACAGCGCCGCCACGACCGGCGCGGGCCAGAGCAGCGCGCCGGCCCGGGCCAGCCGCTCCCAGC
>JALZEZ010000010.1 GCA_030861775.1 Actinomycetota bacterium | reverse complement strand
CATTCGCGCCATGCTGCGCGCGCTCACGTGGCCAGTCCGGGCGATCGCCGGGCTGGTCGTCGCGCTCGTCTCGCTGCTCCTCGCGCGAGGGCGCTCGGAGGATGGAGTAACTTCCGACGAGGTGGCGCTCGAGGAGCGTGAACAACGGAATCCGGTTGGCGGCGTCAGTGGCGCCGCCGAGGAGAAGGACGGCCGCCCGCAGCGCCATCACGACCTGCCCGACGCGGACACCTGCCGCGAGGTCATCGAGAAGATGCTGCTGATCCGGCGCTTCGAGGAGCGCGCCGGCGAGATGTACGCGAAGGCGAAGATCGGCGGCTTCCTCCACCTGTCGATCGGCGAGGAGGCCACGATCGTCGGGGCGATCGACGCCCTGCGCGACACCGACTACGTGCTCTCCACCTACCGCGAGCACGGCCAGGCCCTGGCCCGGGGCACGAGCGCGAACGCGGTGATGGCCGAGCTGTTCGGGCGGGTCGACGGCTGCTCGAAGGGCCGCGGCGGGTCGATGCACCTCTTCGACATGGAGCGCCGCTTCCTCGGCGGCTACGGGATCGTCGGCGGCAACCTGCCGCTGGCCGCGGGCGTCGCGCTCGCCTGCGACTACGAGGAGACCGAGGACGCCGTGCTGTGCATGTTCGGCGACGGCGCCAGCAACCAGGGCACGTTCGGCGAGACGATGAACCTGGCGGCCCTCTGGAAGCTGCCGGTCGTCTTCCTCGTCGTCAACAACCAGTTCGGGATGGGCACGGCGCTGGAGCGCCACTCGGCGGTCACGGACCTGTCGCGCAAGTCCGGCGGCTTCGGCGTGCCCGGCACGCGCTGCGACGGGATGGACGTGCTCGACGTGCACGAGGCGATCGGCGAGGCGCTGCGCAAGGCGCGCGAGGACCGCGCGCCCCAGCTCGTGGAGGCGGTCACCTACCGCTTCCGCGGGCACTCGATGGCCGACCCCGAGGAGTACCGCTCCAAGGAGGAGGTCGAGGAGTGGCGCGGGCGCGACCCGATCGAGACCTTCCGCGCGCGGCTGGCGGACGAGGGCGTGATGTCCGAGGAGGACTTCGAGAAGCTCGACGAGCGGGTGACGAAGGTGGTGGACGAGTCGGTCGAGTTCGCCGACCAGAGCCCGTTCCCCGACCTCGACACGCTGTACGAGGACATCTACGTCTACGGCGAGCAGGTGCGCGGCTGGTACTCGGTCGACGAGCGCTCGCCCGAGGTGCACCCCGGCGAGAAGGAGGCCGAGGCCGGCGACGTGGCGCACGAGCTGGCCGAGGCCGGCGCCGCGTACGCGCGCGTGGGCGACGCCGAGGAACGCGCGCGGCGCACCAAGCGCGGCGCGGACGAGGAGGACTCGGACGAGGGCGAGGGCGAGCCCTCCGACGAGGAGCGCGACGAGGAAGGCGGGGGCGACTGATGCCCGCGATGCGCTACCGCGAGGCGCTCAACCAGGCGCTGCGCGAGGAGATGGAGGCCGACGAGAAGGTCTTCATCATGGGCGAGGACATCGGGGTCTTCCAGGGCGCGTTCAAGGTCACCCAGGGCCTGCTCGAGGAGTTCGGCGAGAAGCGCGTGCGCGACACGCCGATCTCCGAGAACACGATCGTCGGCATGGGCGTGGGGTCGGCGATGGCCGGGCTGCGCCCGATCGTCGAGATCATGACCATCAACTTCTCGCTGCTGGCGCTCGACCAGATCGTCAACTGCGCGGCGTCGATCCGCTACATGTTCGGCGGCCAGGTCAAGGTCCCGATGGTGATCCGGATGCCGCAGGGCGCCGGGCACCAGCTCGGCCCGACCCACTCGCACTCGCTGGAGGCGCTGTACCTGCACGTGCCGGGGCTGCTGGTCGCCGTGCCGTCCACGCCGGAGGACGCGAAGGGGCTCCTGAAGGCGGCCATCCGCGACGACAACCCGGTGGTCTTCATCGAGCACGAGTCGCTGTACGGGAAGCGCGGCGAGGTGCCCGAGAACGGCGACGCGATGCGCTTCGGCGAGGCCGCCATCCGGCGCGAGGGCGACGACGTGACGATCGTGGGGATCTCGCGCATGGCCCACACGGCGGCCGATGCCGCCGAGACGCTGGCCGAGGAGCACGAGATCGAGGCCGAGGTGATCGACCCGCGCACGCTGCGCCCGCTCGACCTCGACACGATCCTCGAGTCCGTGCGCAAGACCAACCGCGCGGTGATCGTCGAGGAGGGCTGGCCGCACGGCGGCGTGGGCGCGAACCTGGCGGCGCTGATCCAGGAGCAGGCCTTCGACCATCTGGATGCGCCGATCGAGCGCGTGACCGGCGCCGACGTGCCGATGCCGTACTCGAAGCCGCTCGAGCAGGCGGCCTTCCCGCACTCGGAGCACGTGGTGAAGGCGGCGCTCGCGACGTTCAAGGACGTGTAGCCGACCCTGCGCGAAGCCGCCCATCGGCTTGGACGATGTTGTACTGGTGGAGCAGTATCGAGTCCCTTCGCACGGCACGCGCGCTAGCGGCCACCGCGACCGGCTTGCTGGGCGCAGGGGCGGCGTTCGCGGCCGCCGCCGGCGCTTCGAGCGGTCTCCAGCTAGCCGCCGGGCTGATCGCGCTGGTGGGCGCGCTGGCGGTGATGGTCATCACCTGGCGCGAGCACGCGCTGCCCAACGCGTTCATCAAGACCTACCTCAAGATTGCCGTAGCCGCCCCGACGAAGCTGATGCCCTGGGCGCGGGACCTGGACGTCGTCGTGGGCCGAACCGACTTCTGTGACGCGCTTGCGGGCGCTGCGCTCCGCACCTGGCGAGGGTTACGGGTCCGACGACTGCAGGTTCTCGTTGGCCGCCCGGGCAGCGGGAAGACCGCCGTCCTCGCCCATCTGGCGGGTCGCCTCGGGGAGCGTGGAGTGGTCGCCGTGCCGGTCTCCCTTAGCGAGACCGAGCCGGGCCCGAAGCTCGACCTGGTCGCACAGGCCCGGCGCCAGTTCCTCGACCTCGCGAGCATGACATTCGGTGAGGGTGAGGCCGAATCCGTCTGGCGGAAGCTCGCGCTCCGCGACCGGCTGGTCATCCTGGTCGACGAGATCGAGGAACCGGACGACGCACCGCTGTTCGGGAGCGGTCTGCTGAACCCGTTCTGGCGGGCGGTGACGGAGGCGAGCCGACACGGCGTGCCGCTCGTGGTCGCCACGCACCCGACCCGCGCCCTTCGGGACGTGCGCGCCACGACCGTGGACCTTCCTCCGCTGGAGGAGTCGGCGGCGGCCGACTACGTCATGCGCGGCCACGAGCTCGCCCGCGACGAGCGCGCCCGGGTCGAGCGCATCGCGGCGGTGAGCGAGGCCTGCGAGGCGCCGTTCTACCTGCGCCTCGCGCGCGACCTCCACGACGCGGGCGATCTCGACCGGGTCGACGTGCGAAGCGCCGACCGGGTGGAACTGCGGGTGCGCCTGCTCGACGCCTGGCTGTCGGCGCTCGTAACCGGTCACCTTCAGCCGGACTCGCCGGTACGTCCGGCCCATCGCGAGCACGCCGTCCGAGGACTCTCCCTCCTCGCCTGCATGACGCTGCGCGACCGCACGCGCGAGGTGGCGCTGGACGGCCTCGACGTGGCGTCCGCGGATCCGCAATCGCCCGAGGGCCAGCTCGCATCCGTCGATGCCGCGGCGGAAGTGGTGGCGATCGCCATCGGTCTGGGCCTGCTCGAGCCGACGCCGAGGGGTGGGCGCTTCACACGGCCGGTGCTTCAGGCGTACCTGGGCGCGCGCGCGTTTCAGTTCGTCATCCGGTCACCGGGCTATCTCGAGGCCGCCCTCGAGCACCCCGGTGCCGACTTCCTCCTCGCGCTGGTCATGTACTCGCGCATGGGACCGCGCGAGAAGGCGCGCCCGCTGCCGGGCCGGCCCGGCATCGCCACACGCTGCTTCAAGGCGGCCGCGTCGCAGAAGATGTGGGATCCGCGGACGCGGCTCGCTACCGTCTCGGCCGCGATCGAGATCTTCCCCGCCGAAGCGCTCGAACACGAGCCGCTGGTCGAGCTGACCGGACCCTGGGACATGCTCCCGCGCGACGACGCCGGCGTCACCGACGCAAAGCTCGACCTGATCGCTCGCCTGGGCGACGCGGCGCGCGGTGGGAGAGCCGGCGCCTATCGCTCCCTCTACGAGCTCGCATGCCGGGAGCGTCTGCGGAAGGTCTGCTGGGCCGCCGGTCACGAGATCGGGATCGGCGGCGACGCGGCCCTCGCCGAGCTCCGACCGATGTGGGACGAGGAGACGACCCCGCGGGCCGAGGCCATGGAGGACCTCGGCGACGAGCGCCTCGAGCGAGAGGTCATCCTCCAGGGCTGGATCCTGCCGATGCTGCTGGCGTTCACAGACAGGCTCCAGGACGCCGCGACGGATCGCCTGAGGGAGTGGATGGCGGCGACTCGTGAGCTTTTCTGTGCGGAGGTCGCGGTTTCGCAGGGGTTCAAGCGTGCCGCCGCCGAGTACGCTCGCCGCCAGGCTCCGCGCGCGCACACGGCGAGGCTTCAGGCACGTGCGGAAGAAGCCATCGGCGGTGCCCGGTCGTGGTACGCGCGGCTGACGCTCGTACAGGCGCTCGGCCTCCTGCATATGTACGATCCGAGCTGGCGGGAATCCGGTCCGGACCCGGCGGCAGAGCATCCGCTGGTGGCGGAAGCCGCGCACCTGGTGGCCCGGGCACTCGAGACGCGCCAGGCCTCCCGCTTCATCTGGGCCGACGAGCACGCCGCGGCGTCCCAGGTCGTGCCGCTGGCGGGCAGGTCGACCTCGATCTCCGACGCATCTCCTCCGCGGCCGGGCGGGTGGCGTGACCTCGATGCGCCGGCGCAGCTGCTCCTCGCCGACGTGATCCTCCTCCTCAACCTCACCGAGGGCCTGGGGGGCACCGGGGACCGCCGCGAGGAGGCGCTGCGACGGGCCAGTGCCGGGCTGCCGGAGTGCCTGAGCGGGCACCGTCACCGTCTGTGGCCCGATCGCCTGGTCGGCGAGGCGGCCCGCTTTGAGCCGGGTATCGGCTGCGCGGTTCGGTGCGGTGCGCGACTCTGCCCCCATCCTCCGAAGGACGCCTCCGACTGGGTCATCGAGCTCGACGAGGCGTTCTGCCGTCGACAGCAGAGCCTCTGCCGACCGCTCCGCTCCGGGGGGTGGGCCGCGTGGCTCGACGCGCGGCGCTTCTGGCGCGCGATGGAGGAACGCGCGCGACGCTGACGGCGGGGAGGGGCGCGATCGCGGTTGGTGAAACAATCGGCGGCATGGCTACCGACGTGACGATGCCGCGGCTGTCCGACTCGATGGAGGAGGGCACGATCCTCAAGTGGCTGGTCGAGGAGGGCGGCGAGGTGAAGAAGGGCGAGCCGCTCGTCGAGATCGAGACCGACAAGGCCAACATGACCTACGACGCCGACACCAGCGGCGTGCTGATCGAGGTCGTGGCCGACGAGGGCGACACGCTCCCGATCGGCGAGGTGATCGCGCGGATCGGTGAGGAGGGGGAGAAGCCGTCGGGGGCCAAGGGCGAGGACTCCGCCTCCGAGGAGGAGGACGAGGGGGACGCCTCCGGCGAGGACGCCGAGGACGAGGACGCTTCCGCCGAGAGGGACGACGAGGAGGACGCCTCCGGCGACGACGCCCCCTCCGGCGACGAGGGGGGTGGCGAGGGCGGGGACCGGCCCGCCAAGCGCGAGCCCGCGACGGCCTCCTCCGGTGGCGAGAACCCGGTCGGCGGGCCGAGCGGCGCCCGCTCCGCCTCCTCCGCCTCCTCCGGCAACGGCGCCTCCGCCGAGGGCGAGCGGATCAAGGCCTCGCCGGTCGCGCGGCGCATGGCCAGCGACCTGGGGGTGGAGCTCGCTCAGCTCGAGGGCTCGGGGCCCGGGGGGCGGATCGTCAAGGCCGACGTCGAGGCCGCCGCGAAGGGGGACGGGAAGCCGAAGGAGGCCGCGCCGGCCGAGGATGACGGGGGCGCGCCCGAGAAGGAGGAGGAGGCCAAGGAGCCCGCCAAGGCCGAGGCCAAGGCCGCCGAGTCCGGGGCAAAGGGCGACGTCGAGACCCAGGACCTGACCCGGCTCCAGAAGACGGTCTCGCGGCGGATGGCCGAGTCGAAGGCCACCGCGCCGGACTACACGCTCCACATGCAGGTGGACATGAGCCTGTGCGTGGAGCTGCGCAAGCGGCTCAAGGAGGTCGAGGACCCGGCGCCGTCGTTCAACGACATGATCGTCAAGGCGGCCGCCAACGCCCTGCGCGAGCACCCGCGCGTGAACGGGGCCTACCGCGACGGCCGCTTCGAGCTCTACTCGCACGTGAACGTCGGCGTGGCGGTGGCGGCGCAGGACACGCTCGTGGTGCCGACCATCTTCGAGGCCGACACGAAGTCGCTCGGCGAGATCGCCCGCCAGGCGCGGGCGCTGATCGAGAAGGTCCGCGACGGCAAGATCACCCCGCCCGAGGTCTCGGGCGGCACGTTCACCGTCTCGAACCTCGGCATGTACGGCGTGGACGCCTTCTCCGCGGTGATCAACCCGCCGCAGGCGGCGATCCTGACCGTCGGCTCGCTGAAGAAGCGCCCGATCGTGGACGAGGACGGGCGCGTGGTGGCCCGCGACACGCTCACGCTGAGCATGGTCAGCGACCACCGGATCCTCTACGGGGCCGACGCGGCCCAGTTCCTCGCCCGCGTGCGCGAGCTGCTCGAGCAGCCGCTCGCGCTGGCGCTCTGACGCTCGCCCCGGAGTACCTTCGCTGGATGAGACCGATCGCCGTGGCGCTCGCCGCGGCGGCCTTGTCGCTCGCGGGGTACGCGGACGGCTCGCGTGCGAGCCGGCTGCTGCCGGTGGCGCTCGCCCCCGGCTGGGGCTGAGCCGCTGGTACGTTCCCCGCGTGCTCCGGCGCGCGGCCGTCCTGATCGTGATCGCCCTGCTCCTCGGCCTCGCCGGCGCGTGCAACGACGAGGACGCGGCCGAGGGCCTCACCTTCGAGGACCCGAAGGGCTCCGTCGACGTCGAGCGCGGAATGACGTTCACGTTCGAGTTCTCGGTGAACGCCGGGGTCGGCTACGACTGGCAGCCGGTCGCCACGCCCGGCGGGCTCGTCGAGCTGAAGGACACCAAGGTCGAGTACCCCGACGAGGAGCGCGCCGGCGACTCGGGCGTGAAGCGCTTCGTCTACGAGGCGAACGACACCGGGCGCCAGAGCCTCGTCTTCCGCAGGCTCTTCCGCGGCGAGCCGCAGGAGCGGCGCACGGCGACCGTGAACATCCGCGGCTAGCAGATTTCTGCCCGCAAAACTCGCTTTGGGTTCCTTGAGTGGTGCGGATTCGAAACTAGTTCGAATTCGCTACCCCGATGGTAGGATCTCACACCCAGATGGTGGATAACTCCAACGTTCGCGCAGACCCCACGGCCTGGTCGCCACGACGGACCGGGAGGGCGGCGGCCCGGTGACCCGCAAGCGCGTCGGTGGGCTTGCGTTCACAGCCTCATTCGGACTGTTCTGCACGGCTCTGGCCCTGACGTTGCCAAGCGGGGTCGGGGTGGACGGCACCGCGTTGACGACGCTCTGGTTGGTGATCGCCGTGTGCATCGCGGTCGGCCTGCTGTCGTTCGACCGATTCTGGAACCTGCTCCGCGACATCGCAACGGCCCCGCGACGCCTCGCTGAGGAACTGCCCTCGGCCCCCACACGGGGGCCGCGGCGGCCCGATCCTCAGATCGATCCTCCTTCGATCCAGGCTCCGTGCGAAACCGGGATAGATCTCGCCGACCTCGACCGGCGAGTACGGCAGCACGATGAAGCGCTGGCGAGACTTGGTCAGAAGCCGTAACTGCGCGCGCCGCGAAGCGCCCGGGCGGCTAGCCGGCCCAGCGGAAACCGGCGGGCGCGAGCGCCGGCTCGAGCGGGCTGGTCGGCAGCCCGGGCGGCGGCTCGTTCAGGTTGTAGCCCGAGGGGGCCACGTCGTTGGGCGTGTCCGGGTGGAAGAGCGCGGCCAGGTACTGGATGTGCCCGCGGCCCGGTCCGAGCTCGAACTGGCCGCCGCCGTAGGCGCCGATGCCGCGCTCGGCGCAGTAGTCGTAGGTCGCGCAGAGGTCCTCGAGGCCGCCCACCCGCGAGGGCTTGACGTTCACCATCCTCGGCGGGAACGGCAGGGCCTCGATGTCGGCGATCTCGTGGATCGGCGCGTCCCAGGTGACGCGGTCGCGGTACGGCTCGAGCACGGCGTCGGTCTCGGGCGTCAATGCCGGATCCTCGATCCAGGCGTCCGGGAAGGCCTCGGCCACGCGGCGGTAGAGGTCCGGGTCGGCGGGCTGGTCCACCGGCGTGCCGACGTAGAAGCCCTTGAAGTCCACCGAGTCCACCGCGCCGGTGTCCACGAGCTCGGCGATCAGCTCGTCGCTCCAGTCGCTGGTGGGGTCGAGCTTGAAGCGGAGCGTCGGGTAGCTCTCGAGCCGGCGGGTGAGGGGGTCGAGCGTGGGCGGGTCGCCCAGCCGCAGCGACACCACGAACGTGACCGGCCGCGGCTCGATCCCCAGCCGCGATGCGAGCGTCTCGCCCGACTGGCGCAGGGCGAGGTCGAGCGCGGCCGACTCGAACGCCCAGCGCCGGTAGCGGCGCGAGACGTCGCGGACCGGCGGCGAGCCCTCGAAGAGGTCCAGCGACCCGGTCAGCTCGCACAGCTCGCCGATCGTCCGCGGCCCGGTGAGGTCGTGGACCGGTCCGGCGCTCTGCAGCGCGATGTGGTCGAGCTGGTCGTAGACCACGTCCTCGCCCACGCCCTCCTCGCCGCCGCCGTGCATGTGGATGACGGTCGAGAGCCGGGTGAACGCGCTCGAGACCTCGACCTCGAGCCCCTCGAGCTCGTAGCGCTCGATCTCCACCGGCAGGTCCGCGAGTCGGTCGAAGGTGGCCAAGGGGACCACCCTATCCGGCAAGTGCGAGGATGCCAGGCGTGGGAAGGTTGGAGCACGTCGAGCTGGACGCGCGGCTCGACCGCGACGAGTACGAGGAGCGGCTCACCGCCGCCCAGCACCGGCTGACCACGCTGCGGCTCCAGCTCGCGGGGCTGATCGGCGACGGCCGTCTCGGCCCGCCGGTCCTGGCGCTGTTCGAGGGCTGGGACGCCTCCGGCAAGGGCGGGGCGATCAAGCGGCTGGTCGAGCAGCTCGACCACCGGCACGTGCGGGTGGCCGCGTTCGCCGCCCCGACCCACGACGAGAAGCGCCACCACTTCATGTGGCGCTTCTGGCCGCAGCTCCCCGGCTGGGGCGGGGTGGCCGTGTTCGACCGCTCCTGGTACGGGCGGGTGCTGGTCGAGCGGATCGAGGGGTTCGCCGAGGAGGAGCAGTGGCGGCGGGCGTACGAGGAGATCGTCGCCACCGAGCGCACGCTGGCCGCCGAGGGGATGATCCTGATCAAGTTCTGGCTGCACGTCTCGGACGAGGAGCAGCTCAAGCGCTTCCGGCGCCGCGAGAAGGACCCGCTGAAGCGCTGGAAGCTCACCGACGAGGACTGGCGCAACCGCGAGCGACGGGCCGACTACGAGGCCGCCATCGAGGAGATGTTCGAGCGCACCGACCATGTGGGCGGGTCGTGGCACATCGTCCCGGGCGACTCGAAGAAGTACGCCCGCGTGTTCGTGATCGAGACCGTGATCGACGAGATCGAGCGCGGGATGCGCGAGCGCGGCTTCGAGCCGATCGACGTCGAGGCCCTGAAGGCCGCGGGCTAGGGCTCGCGGTTCTCGTTCGGCAGCATGCTTGAGTCGCGCACGACCTCGACCGGGTCCTTGTTCGTGTCCACGAACAGGCACAGGAAGCGGCGGCGTGAGTCGTCGGCCACGCAGGTCCTGAAGTAGCCCTCGGCCAGGCGCTCGGTGTTCGCCGTGTGCAGGTTGCGGCGGTACTCCTCGGATCCGTGCGCGAGCACCCAGGCGCGCACGGCCTCGGCGTTCTCCTGCGTCGCCTCGGTCTCGGTGACCGCCGTGCCCTGCGTGGCCAGCCCCCAGGCGAGCACGCCGGCCACGCCGACGGCCAGCGCGATCACCGCCGCACGGTCGGACTTGACCTCGAGATGGGGGTCTTCGATCCCGGCGGCCCGGCGCTTGCTCACCGTGAAGCGGCCGAGCGCGTCGGCGAGCGCGATCAGCGCCAGGTTGCCGAAGCCCGAGAGGATGAACGCCACCGGCCAGTTGAGGTCGCCGGGCTCGGTCTCGAACGAGCCGAGCGGCGGCAGCTCGTGGAGGATGACCGCGTCGACGAGGATCGCCGCCGCGAACACCGGCCAGCGCCACGCCCCGATCAGCCGCCAGCGCAGTCGTCGGGTCCAGAAGCGCTGCTCGGCGGCCACCCGCCGAGGGTAGACAGATGAAAAGGGGTCTGACCCCTTTTTTACGTTCCTGTAACAGTCGCCGCCGCGCCGGGCGGCGGGGTACCATCCAGTCAGAACACGCGCACGACCTCCGCGGAGACCCCGCGGGGCGGCGCACATTCCGATTCGAGTCCCGCGCGGAGACCCCGACGGGCTCGAGGGAGGAGACATAGATGGCCACGACGACCGCGATACCCGCGGCCTTCGATCCAGGCGTCGAACCGGCAGGGGCCCTCCTACAGCCCGACGACAGGGCCCGCCTCCTGCGGTTCATGCTGCTCATGCGCGCCACCGAGGAGCGCGCGCTCACGCTCTACAGGCAGGGCAAGGTGCCCGGGTCGTACTACGACGGGCGCGGCCAGGAGGCCGTGTCGGTCGGGACGGCGTACGCCCTCGGCCCGCGCGACCGGGCCTGCATCCTGCACCGCGACCTCGGCGCGCACCTCATCCGCGGCGTCCGCCCGGGACGGGTGCTGGCGCAGATGATGGGCCGCGCCGGCGGCGTGACCGGCGGGCGCGACGGCAACATGCACTTCGGCGATCGCGAGCTGGGCTGCGTGGGGATGGTCTCGATGCTGCCCGACATGGCGCTGGTGGCCTGCGGGCTCGCGCTGTCGTTCCAGATGCGGCGCGAGCCGCGCGTGGCGATGACCTGGTTCGGCGAGGGCTCCACCGCCAACGGCGTCTGGCACGAGGCGATGAACGTGGCCGGCGTGCGCCGGCTGCCGGTCGTGTTCGTGCTGGAGAACAACCAGTTCGCCTACTCCACCCCGAACGACCACGAGTTCGCGGTCGACCCGGTGGAGCGCGCGGGCGGCTACGGGTTCCCCGGGGTGAAGGTGGACGGCAACGACGTGGAGGCCGTCTTCGACGCCGCCGCGGAGGCGTGCGAGCGCGCCCGCGCGGGCGGCGGCCCGACGCTGATCGAGTGCGAGACCATGCGCATGCACGGCCACGGCGCGCACGACGACATGCGCTACGTGCCGCCCGAGCTGTTCGAGCACTGGGCGAAGCGCGACCCGATCGACACGTACTCCGCGCGCCTGCGCGAGCAGGGCGTGGACGTGGAGGCCATCGAGCGCTCGGTGGCCGAGGAGCTCGAGCGCGAGACCGAGTGGGCGCTGGCGCAGCCGATGCCCGACCCGTCGTCGGCCACCGGAGGCGTGTTCGCGGACGAGGCGGTGCCGCTCGGCGACGGGCGAGCGCCGTGGTCGCGCTGGGAGGAGGCGAGCCATGCCTGAGCTGACCTACCTCCAGGCGATCTCCGACGGCCTGCGCGAGGAGATGCGCGCGGACGAGTCGGTCTTCTGCCTCGGCGAGGACATCGGGGCCTTCGGCGGCGCGTTCAAGGTCACCGACGGCTTCATCGAGGAGTTCGGCCCCGACCGCGTGTGGGACACGCCGCTGGCCGAGTCGGCGATCGTCGGCACGGCGGTGGGCGCGGCGGTCGAGGGGCTGCGGCCCGTGTGCGAGATGCAGTTCGCCGACTTCATCTCGTGCGGCTTCGACCAGCTCGTGAACGTGGCGGCCAAGATGCACTACCGCCAGGGGCTCGCCGTGCCGATCACGGTGCGCCTGCCATCCGGCGGCGGCTTCTCCGGCGGGCCGTTCCACTCGCAGAACCCCGAGGCCTGGTTCCTCCAGGCGCCGGGGCTGAAGGTGGTGGCGCCGTCCACGCCGGAGGACGCCAAGGGCCTGCTCGCGGCCGCGATCCGGGACCCGAACCCGGTCGTCTACCTCGAGCACAAGAACCTCTACCGGCGGGCCAAGGGCGAGGTGCCCGAGGGCCGCTACGAGCTGCCGCTGGGCGAGGCGCGCGTGGCCCGTGAGGGGACCGACCTCTCGGTGATCGCGTACGGCGCGATGGTCCCCCTGGCGCTGGAGGCCACCGAGGACCTCGACGGCGCGAGCATCGAGGTGGTGGACCTGCGCTCGCTGGTCCCGCTCGACGGCGAGACCGTGCTGCGCTCGGTCCGCAAGACCAGCAAGGTCGTGATCCTCCACGAGGCCACGCGCTCGTGCGGGGTCGGCGCGGAGGTCGCCGCCCTGATCGGCGAGCACGCGTTCGAGGACCTCGACGGGCCGGTGGTGCGGGTGACCGCGCCGGACGTGCCGATCCCGTTCAGCCCGCCGCTCGAGCGAGCGGTCCTGCCCCAGCCCAGCGACGTCGAGGAGGCCTGCCGTGAGCTCCTCGCCTACTAGCACCGGCGTCGCCGAGGTCACGATGCCCCAGATGGGCGTGTCGGTGGCCGAGGGCACGGTGGTCGAGTGGAAGAAGCGGGTCGGCGAGTGGGTCGAGGCCGACGAGCCGATCGTCGAGATCTCGACCGACAAGGTCGAGACCGAGGTGCCGTCCCCGGCCAGCGGCCGGGTGGCGTCGATCGCCGTGGAGGTCGGGGAGACGGTCGACGTGGGAACGGTGCTCGCGACCATCGCCGCCGGGGATGCCGAGCCGGAGAGCCCAGCGCAGGGGAACGGGAACGGGACGAGCCACGCTCCGCCGATCTCACCCGTGGTGCGGCGCATGGCGGAGGCTCATCACCTCGACCTCTCGCAGATCACCGGCACCGGCCGGCGGGGACGCGTGACGAAGAAGGACGTGCTCGCGTTCCTCGCCGAGCATCAGGACGAGCCCGTGCTCCACACCGAGACGCCGTACCGGGAGGAGGAGCCCGCTCCGGCACCGGCCGCGGCGGCACCGGCTCCGGAGCCGCCGGCAGCCGCCCAGGGCGAGCCGCTCTCGGTCATGCGCAAGGCGATCGGGGAGCACATGGTGCGCTCGCTGCGCACGGCGGCGCACTGCACCACCGTGGTCGAGGCGGACATGAGCCGCGTCGAGGAGGCGCGCGGGCGCCTGTCCTATCTCCCGTTGGTCGCCCGGGCGACGATCGCGGCCCTGCGGGAGCACCCCAGGTTGAACGCCACGCTCGAGGGGGACCGCCTCACGATCCACGAGGAGATCAACCTCGGCATCGCGGTGGCGCTGGGCGACGACGGGCTGATCGTGCCGGTGGTGCACAACGCCCACGAGCTCTCGCACGAGGGCCTGGCCAGCCGCATCGCGGACCTGGCCGAGCGGGCCCGGGCGGGGCGGCTCAGCCCCGACGAGACCAAGGGCGGCACGTTCACGATCACCAATCCGGGGCGCTACGGCGCGCTGCTGGCCACCCCGATCATCAACCAGCCCCAGGTGGCGATCCTGGACCTGGAGGCGGTGGTGCCGAGGCCGGTCGTCGTCGGCGGAGATAGCATCGCGATCAGGCCGATGACCTACCTCTGCATGTCCTGGGACCACCGCGCGCTGGACGGCGTGCTCGCCGCCCGGTTCCTGGGGAGCGTGAAGCGCCACCTCGAGGAGTGGAATGGCTGATCTCTGGGTGGCCAACCTCGGCCGCCTGCCGTACGCCACGGCCGTCGAGCTCCAGGACCGGATCCGCTCCGCCCGCCAGGCGGGCGCGATCCCGGACTCGCTCCTGCTGCTCGAGCACGACCCCGTCTACACGAAGGGGCGCCGGACCGAGCGGGCGGACCTGCCGATGGGCGACGACTGGTACCGCATGCAGGGCATCGAGGTGGCGGAGACCAGCCGCGGGGGCCGGGTCACCTACCACGGGCCCGGCCAGCTCGTCGGCTACCCGATCGTCGGCGTGACCGACGTGATCGAGTACGTGCGCACGCTCGAGCGCGCGGTGATCGCGGCGCTGGCCGACGAGGGGGTCGAGGCCACCGTCCGCGAGGGGCTGACCGGCATCTGGGTCGGCGAGCGCAAGATCGGGTCGATCGGCGTGCACGTCTCGCGCGGGGTGACCATGCACGGGTTCGCGGTCAACGTGGACTGCGACCTCCAGCCGTTCGAGTGGATCGTGCCCTGCGGCATCGACGGCGTGCGGATGACCTCGCTGCTGGCCGAGACCGGCCGCACCGGCGCGATGCGCTGCTTCCGCAAGCGGATGGCCTGGCGCTTCGCGCAGGCGATGGGCCGGCGGCAGCGGATCGTCAGCGCCGAGCGGCTGCTCGACGCCGCCGAGCGGGAGGCGGTGCCGGCATGAACTGGGACACCCGGGTGCTCTGGCGCCGCGCGGCGGCGCACACGGTCGACGGCGCGCTGCCGGTCGTGCTGGCCCTGGTGATCGCGAAGGCCGCCGGCGACGACGCGGGCGGGGTGTTCTTCGCCCTCTTCGTCGGCATCAACCTGCTCGAGTTCATCGTCCTCCAGGGCGCCACCGGCTTCACGCCCGGGAAGTGGCTGTTCGGCATCCGGGTGGTCGACGCCCAGGGCCTTCCGCCGGGCATCCTCGGGGCGATCAAGCGCACGATCCCGCTGCTGTTCGAATGGACGACGCTGATCGCGCTGATCGCGATCTACACGCACCCGCACGGGCAGAGATTCGGCGACCGCTGGGCGGGGACGTACGTGATCCGCTCGCCGCGGACCGCGACCGGCGAGGCGGTGCCTGCGTGAGCACTCGCTCGCGGGCCAACCCCGGCGGCGCGCGCGTGCTCGACATGGGCGAGGTGCGGCCGTTCCGCGAGCGCAAGCCGCCGTGGTTCAAGGTGCGCGCCCCCGGCGGGCCGAAGTTCCTGGAGCTCAAGGGGATGATCGACGGGCAGGGGCTGCACACGGTCTGCGAGGAGGCGGCCTGCCCGAACATCGGCGACTGCTGGGACGCCGGCACGGCCACGTTCATGATCCTCGGCGACACCTGCACGCGCCGCTGCGGCTTCTGCAACGTCAAGACCGGCAGGCCCGACGCGCCGGACCCGCTCGAGCCGCTGCGCGTGGCCCAGTCGGTGAAGCGGATGGGCCTCCGCCACGCGGTCATCACCAGCGTGGACCGCGACGACCTGCCCGACCTCGGCTCGATCGCCTTCGTGGGCGTGATCCGCTCGATCCGCCGCTTCGCCCCCGGCTGCAAGGTGGAGGTGCTCACGCCGGACTTCCGCGGCGAGGAGATGCCGCTGGCGCGCGTGATCGCCGAGCGGCCCGACGTGTTCAACCACAACGTGGAGACCGTGCCGCGGCTCTACCCGCTCGCCCGGCGGGGATCCAACTTCCTGCGCTCCTGCCGCGTGCTCGCGAACGCGAAGGAGATGGGCGGCGACGAGGTGGTCACGAAGTCCGGCCTCATGACCGGCCTCGGCGAGACCAGGGAGGAGCTGCTCGAGACCTTCGGCGTGCTGCGCGACCACGGCGTGCAGGTGCTCACGGTCGGCCAGTACCTGCGTCCCACGCGCGACCACCTGCCGGTCGTGCGCTACTGGCACCCGGACGAGTTCGCCGAGCTCGAGCGCGAGGCGTACGCCATGGGCTTCGAGTCGGTGGCCGCCGGGCCGCTCGTGCGCTCGAGCTATCACGCCGAGCAGACGCTGGCGCAGGCCGCCGCGCGGTGAGGTGGGGCGCCGGTCCGACCGCCGCGCGGTGAGGCGGCGGCTCGCCCTCCTGCTGGCCCTCGCCGCGGTCGCGGGCTGCGGCGAGGAGACCGCGGACCGCCGGCCCTCCGCCACCGACCGCTGGAAGCCGCTCGCGTCGGCGAAGCTCTCGCGCACCGAGGTTGGCGCCGCGCGGATCGGGCGCTCGATCTACGTCGTGGGCGGGTTCGAGAAGTCGAGCGGCGGAAGGACCACCGCGGCCAGCGAGCGCTACAGCATCGCGACGGGCCGCTGGACGCGCGTGCGCTCGATGCCGGTCGCGCTCAACCACGCGGCCGCCGCCGCGTACGACGGGCGGCTGTACGTGGTCGGCGGATACGCCGCGTCCGCCGGGCTCTCGGACGAGCAGGCGCTGCTGCTGCGCTACGACCCGGAGACCAACCGCTGGAAGCGGCTGGCCAAGCCGCCGTCGGCACGCGCCGCGCTCGCGGCCGCCGTGGTTGGCGACCGCCTGTACGCCGTCGGCGGCGCCCGCGGTGGCGAGGCGCTGCCCACGCTCGAGGTCTACGACCTGCGCCGCAACCGCTGGTCGAAGGGCCCGGACATGGCGGTGGCCCGCGAGCACCTGGCCGCGGTGGCCAGCGGCCGCCACGTCTACGCGCTGGCGGGCCGCGCCGCCGGCCAGGGCAACTTCGCGGTGGCCGAGCGCTTCGACACCCGCACGGGGAGGTGGGAGCGCCTCCCGGACATGGCCAAGCCGCGCGGCGGCAACGCGGCGGCGGCGGTGAACGGCGACGTGGTGGTCTTCGGCGGCGAGGAGAGCGCGGGCACGATCCGCGAGGTGGAGCGCTTCGATCCCGCGAGCGGCGACTGGTCCCCGCTGCCGGACATGCGCACCCCGCGCCACGGCCTCGGCGGCGTGGCGCTGCGGAGCCGGGTCTACTCGATCGAGGGCGGCCCGCAGCCGGGCGGCACGTACTCGCGCGCCCTCGAGGTCCTCGACGTTCCCTAACCTGGCGCGGGCGTGCTCCCGCTGAAGGACAACATCCCGACGCGCCGGTTCCCGATCGTGACGGTCGTGATCATCGTGATCAACGTCGCGATGTTCTTCGGCTTCCAGCAGGCCAGGTGGGACGGCGGCGGCTTCGCGGTCGACAACCAGAACGTCATGGAGTACTCGTCGATCGCCTACGAGATCACGCACTCGGACAAGGTGTGCGGTGTCCAAGGCGACATCGAGGCCACCACCGCCAAGGTCGTGTGTGGCACCAGGGAGCAGCTCGACGCGGCGGGCACGACCCCGGACGGCGACCAGCCCAGCACCTGGCTCACGCTGCTCACCTCGATGTTCATGCACGGGGGGCTGCTCCACATCGGCGGCAACATGCTGTTCCTGTGGATCTTCGGGAACAACATCGAGGACTCGATGGGGCGGGCGAAGTTCGTCGCCTTCTACCTGCTCGGCGGGCTGGCGGCCACCGCGGCGCAGACCGCGGTCAGCCCGAACGAGGACGTGCCCACGCTCGGCGCGAGCGGCGCCGTCGCGGCGGTGCTGGGCGCCTACGCGCTCCTGTATCCGCGCGCCCGCGTGGTCACGCTCGTGTTCATCATCATCTTCATCACGGTGATCGAGCTGCCCGCCGCGCTGGTGCTGATCGGCTGGTTCGTGCTCCAGGTCCTGAGCGCGAGCTCGCAGATCGGCCTCGAGACCGAGGGCGGCGGCGTGGCCTACTGGGCGCACATAGGCGGCTTCGTGTTCGGGCTGGCGCTGATAAAGCTGTTCGCGAACAAGCAGCGCGACGACTACGTCGAGCCGCGCCTGCCCGTCTACTGATGGCCCGCAACGCGGTCCTCGCCGGCTCGCTCGCGTTCATCGGATTTCTCGCGTTCCTCACCGTCCGGGCCGCGGTCACCGACGGGATCAGCGGGCTCCTGATCGTCTCGATCCTGATCCTGGCCGTGCTCGGGTTCGGCGTGCTCGGGGCGCTCACCACGCCCCCCGATGAATAGCCCGCTCCAGGGCGGGACGATGAAGCGGCGGCGCTCGCGCCGCGCGCTGACCCTGCTCGTGCTCGGGCTGATCGCCGCCTCGGCGACGGGCGCCGGGCTCGTCGTCGGGAGCGAGGACGGCGACTCGCCCACCACGCCGTCGGCGTCGGTGGCGCGACCGGAGGCCAAGCCGCGCCCGGGGACCAGCGAGCGCGACGAGGTGGGGCCAGAGGCCCCGCCCGGCATCTCGTTCGACGGCGAGAACGAGTTGAGCGTGCGCTTCAAGCGCCCCCCGCGCGCGGCGCTGCTCTTCGACGTGGGCTCCGGCGACGTCCTCTACTCCCGCAACGCCCTGCGGGTGGCGCCGATCGCCAGCCTGACCAAGGTCATGACCGCGCTGATCGTGGTCGAGCGGATCGGGCCGCGCGCGAAGACGCGGATCAGCAAGTCCGCCACGAGGTTCCGCGGCTCCGGGGTCGGCGTGCTGCCGCGCGGGAAGAAGGTGTCGGTCGAGGCGCTGCTCGCGGGCATGCTGCTCCCGTCCGGCAACGACGCCGCCGTGGCGCTGGCCGAGGCGGTGTCGGGCTCCGACCGCCGCTTCGCCCGCCGGATGACCCGCCGCGCCCAGGAGCTCGGCCTCGGCTGCACACGCTTCGTGGACTCCTACGGGCTGCGGGCGGGCAACGTGTCGTGCGTGGCGGACCTCGCGGCTCTGACCCGGCTCGCGATGCGCCAGCCGCGCATCGCCCGGATCGTGCGCCGCGCGCACGTGAACGTGCCGTTCCCGATCAAGGGCCGCCGGCTGGACGTCTCGAACACGAACCCGCTGCTGCGCGACGGCTACCGCGGCACGATCGGGCTGAAGACGGGCTACACGAAGAGGGCCGGGCGCTGCTTCATCGCGGTGGTCCGGCGCGGGGACCGGACGCTGGGGGCGATCGTGCTCAGATCGCCCAACACGCGCGACCAGGCGAAGCGGCTGCTCGAGGCGGGCTTCCGCGCGGGGGCCTAGCGGCGCGCGCCGGGCGGCGCGGCCGCGGCGGTGCCGTCTAGGGCAGGACGACGGTCTCGCAGTCGAACACGCCGTCCTCGGCGTCGTCGACGATCACCGTGTCTTCGCCGTCGCCGCAGTCGATCGTGTCCTCGGCGGAGTCGCGCGCCTGGATCGTATCGTTGCCGCCGTCGCCGAAGATGTCGTCCTCGCCGAGGCCGCCGTTGACGCGGTCGTCCCCGTCGCCGCCGTGGAGCAGGTCCACGCCGGGGCCGCCGGTCAGGCGGTCGTTGCCCAGCCCGCCGTAGAGCTCGTCGTCGCGCTGGCCGCCGACCACCTTGTCGTCGTCGGCGCCGCCCTCGATGCGGTCGTCGTCGTTGCCGCCGAGCAGCGTGTCGTTCCCGGCGCCGCCGATCAGGCGGTCGTTGCCCTCGCTGCCGGACAGGCGGTCGTTCCCGGCGTCGCCGTAGATGCGGTCGGTGCCGCGGCGGCCGTCGATGCGGTCGCTGCCGCCGAGGCCGAGGATCTTGTCGGCCGAGTTGGTGCCGGCGATGCGGTCGGCGCGGTTGGTGCCGGTGATGCGCGCCGCCTCCGCGACGGCGGCGCCGGCGAGCGCGAGCAGCGCGGCCGCTATGGCGATCGAGCGCCTCATGCGGTGCCGAAGTATGCGCGTTCGAAGGTGTCGGGGTAGCGGAAGGCGGTCGAGGAGCTGGCCGCGCGGTAGTCGAAGCCGAGCCGCTCGAGGAAGCCGGACGTGTGCAGCTTCATCAGGTCGTGGGCCGGGACGTCCGCCCGCGCGGAGCTCTCCTCGCCCGGGCACGGCGGCGAGGCCACCATCGCCGGGTGCGGCAGGTGGAGCGGCGCGGAGCGCGGCTTCGACCCCCAGTCGAACGAGCGCGCGATGTTCTTCGCGTAGCGGTCGCGGCGCGTGAGCGGGGCCAGCGCGAAGCGGTACTCGATCATCTTCAGGATCGACTCGAACCCGTAGGTGCCGTGGTCCACGTGGCCGGCCCGGGCGTACGGGGAGAGCACGACCGCGGGGATGCGGACGCCCATGCGGCCGAAGTCCTCGGCCAGGTCGCGGCTGTTGCGGTCGTCGGGCACGCGCGGCGGGCGGACGTGGTCGAAGAACCCGCCCCACTCGTCGTAGACGATGAACAGTGCGCCGCGATTCCACTGCGGCGACTCCATGAACGCGTGCGCGACGTCCGCCATGAACGACTGCCCGGCGCGGATGTCGCCGTGCGGGTGCTCGTCGCCGCGCACGCCGTTCGCGCTGGCCGGCCCGATGCCGCCGAAGAACGGGTCCACGTACGAGACGTTCGGGAGCGTGCCGGCCGTCGCGCGCGCGTAGTACTCCTCCACGCGCGAGGAGCGCTGGAGGCCGGGGGCGCCCCAGAGGCCGGCCGCCGGGAGGTCGTTGAAGAAGTAGCGGTTCGACACGCCCTTGGCCGAGCAGGCGGCGAAGATCGTCGTGTCGGGGAAGCCGCGGTCGTCCACCGGCAGGCTGTTGTCCTTCATCCCGTACGACTGCGCCGCGTGCATGTACTCGCGGTTCGGGAAGGTGGGCCCGAGCACCGAGCAGAAGAAGCGGTCGTAGGCGGTGCCGGCGAGCGCCGCGTGCGAGATGAACGGCAGGTCGTCCTTCTCGTAATAGGAGAGGGCGAAGTCGTCGTTGGCGCCGGAGCGCCGGAAGCCGTCCATGCGGCCCGAGTTGAACTGCTCGCGGCCGCCGTTCCAGCTATGGCTCGGGTCGGGGTGGTCGCAGCCCTGGAAGTCCGGCGCCCAGCGGCGGGTGGCGTGCGGCTGCCCCTGCTTGTCCAGGTAGGTGAGCCCGGCCTGGCGCCCGTCCGCGCCCGGCAGCCAGCCGAGGTAGTGGTCGAACGAGCGGTTCTCCATCATCAGCACGACGAACGTGTCGACCGGCATGTTGCGCGGGCTGGGGAGCGGCACGCGGCGCTGGCGCTTCGCGGCCTCGGCCACCAGCACGTCGGGGTCGAGCACCGTGCCGAGGCTTGCGGCGAGCCCCGCCGTGACGGCGGTGCGCTGGAGGAACTCGCGCCGGCGGAGGGATTCCTCGTGGTCCACCAACGGCGGACGCTACCCGACCGCCCAACCCGGCGGCGCCGCCCGCGTTAACAGGTTGTGTACCCCGATCCCCTGGAGGAGTGAGGCATGGACGCACTCGACATCGTGCTCATAGCGCTGGTGGCGATCCTCGCCACGGCACTGCTCGTCTCGATGCGCGCGCGCATGCGCGACCGGCGCGCACTGGCGGGCCACAGGCAGCACGTGGAGGAGCACAAGCAGCAGGCCGTGGACGCGACGACGCGTGCCGAGCGGCAGCAGGCCGAAGTGCACACCACGCGCGCGGACGCGACCGAGAAGCTCGCGGAGGAGCGCGCGGCGCGCCAGCGGCTCGAGGCCGAGCTGCACGAGGCGCGCGCTCGGATCACCGAGCTCGAGGGCGCCGAGCAGCGCCAGCCCGAGCCGGCGGGCCGCTTCAGCCGCCGGTAGCCAGGCGGGAGGCAGGGGTGCGCCACGGGGCGCGCTCCTGCCACTACGCTAGGCGCGTGCACAGGGGGGCACTCGTTCTGCTGGCGGCGCTCGCGCTGCTGACCGTTCCGGCGCCGGCGGCGGCCGCGAAGCCGAAGCCGGTCGCGCGCGCGGACGCCGCGAGCGGAAGCCAGCGCGCGATCCAGAGCGCCTCGGCGGTGAGGGTGACCGCGAGCGCGCGCAAGAAGTCGCTCGTCCGGCTCTACGCCAGCTTCCGGACCTACGCGCGCAAGGCGCAGCCGCAGGTCATCACGCGGGTCGTCGAGGTCCACGTGAAGAAGGGCCGGCGGCGGGGTGTGAACCTGCGGCTCAACCGCATCGGCCGGAAGGTTCTCAAGAGCTGCGCCGGGGGGCGGGTCGTCGTGAGCGCGGTGCGGATCCGCCAGCGCGCGGGGGCGCCCGTGGGGTCTCCGACCCGGACGTACAAGAAGCTGCGTCGCGATGCCGCGGGGTGCCGCGGGTCGGCCGGCGGCGGGTCCCAGGGCGGGAGC
>JALZEZ010000083.1 GCA_030861775.1 Actinomycetota bacterium | reverse complement strand
CCCGCCTACCACGCCCTGTCGGTCGGGATGCTGGCCCGCACGATCGAGCTGCTCGGCGACGAGGCGCCGTCCGCGGCGCGCGGGCTGCTGGTCCGGGCCGCCGACGCCTCGCTCGCGGCGGCCGCCCCCGACGGCGAGATCGCCTACCACGGCCGCTCGCAGTCCCAGGCCTGGGCCCTCACCCTCACGGCCTACGGCGCCGAGCGCACGGGCGGAAGCGACAACCGCGGCCTGGCACGCCGGGCCGTGGAGCGTTTGATCGACGACTACCCGACCGGCCCCGAGGGCCTGTTCGTCACCCCCTCGCTGGCGCAGGACGTCACGCAGGCGATCCAGGGCATCGACGAGTACGCGACCGCCGTCTCCTACGGCGGCCTGACGCTCGCCACGCTCGAGTGGGCGATCGCGGCCGCGGGCGACGGCGCCGCGGGCCAGACGTCCTCCGTGGCGCACGTGCTCGGCACCGGCGAGGGGTCGTGGGCCACCTCCCGCCGCGGCGGCGTCTGGTTCGCGGTCAAGCGCTCGCGGACCTCCACCCGCGACCTCCGCTACGACTTCGGGCTGATGGCGCTCAAGCGCCGCGGCGGCGGCGCCTGGCGGGACGTGATGCCGCTGCGCCCGCGCACCACCGGCAGCTTCGACGCCGTCCTCAGGCTCGGTGGCGCCGTGGCCGACGGCACCCGGCTGCGGCTCGGCAAGGGCGGCAGGATCCTCGTGGACGGCGGCTTCCGCTCACGCGCCGGCCGCTGGGTCCGCCGCGGCGTCACGTTCACGTTCACCCCGGTGAGCTGCGGAGTGCGGCTGACCTGGCCGGCCCGTGCCGGCGATCGCTTCACCTACTCCGGGTTCTTCCGCGGTGAGCCGCGGCGCGCGGGGCGAAGCGTGCGTGACAGCAGCCAGATCCTGCGCTTCGGCTCGGCGCGGGTCGTGGCCATCGACGCTCCGTACGCGTCCGGCGCGGACGCCGGCCTGACGCGCGCACGCGTCGCCTTCAGGGGCGGCGCGATCGAGATCTGCGCCCGCTAGAGCGGGTTGTTGTACGGCGGCGGAGGAGGTGGCTGACCGCCGCCGCCGCCACCACCGCCGCCTGGGCCGACGCGCCCGTCGGCCGCGGCCGCCTGGAGCCAGGAGGCCAGCGCCGAGAACGCCGAGCTCTCCTTGCCCTTGCGGCTGACGATGCTGGTGTCGAAGAACGAGTACCTCCGCGACGGCTCGACCAGCAGGAAGTGGAGCATCTGCCGGACCCGCGGATTCCTCTGCGCGATGTCGAACGCCTTGGTGAGGTACTCGCCGCGCCTCTGGTCCGAGAGCCTGTAGCGGCCCTTGCGCATGTAGCCGAACTCGGTCAGGTAGACGTCGACCCCGCCCCCGCTGGTGCTCCGCAGCCGCCCCGCCGCCCACTGCTTGTCGAGCTCCGACGTGAGCCGCGTCAGCGTCCCCATCGTCACGTTGTCGCCGCCGGGGTACTGGTAGTCCGGCGCGTGCGTGTACTCGTACGGGTGGTGCGCGTAGCCGTCGGTCTTGAACTTGGCGCCCCTCAGCATCGCGCGCAGGAACCTGAGCGGCGGCTGCGCCACGCGCCTGTTGCTCGCGTACGGCGCGGTCTCGCCGATCAGCACGCCGGCGTTCGGGTTGGCCTTCTTGGCGGCCGAGAAGCCGGCCTTGTAGAGCGCCCGGTAGAGCGACGCCTGTGACTTGAGTGGCGCCAGCCAGCCGGTGTGGTTGGGCTCGTTCCAGATCGAGAAGCGGTCCACCAGCCCGTGGAAGTGCCGGACGGTCTCGCGCACGAACTGCGCGTAGAGCTTCGCGTTCGGCTTGTACGGGCCGCGCCTGCGGTTGCCCGCGGCCCAGGCGGGCGCGGGTCCGGTCAGCGCCATCTGGATCGCGATCCCCTTCTGCCGCGCGGCGACCACGATCTGGTCGTACGAGGTGAAGTCGTAGCGCACCTTCCTGGGCCTGCGGCGCGAGTTGCCCGAGCGCCCCACGACGGCGGACCACAGCACGTTCACCCTCAGCCGGTTCGCGCGCAGCTTCTGGAGGTGCCCGAGCCCCTTGTTCACGCTGTAGTACTCGCGCGACACGAACACGGCGTCGTCCTGCACGGCGACCTCCATGTTCGCGGCAGCATGCGACGACGCCGGCGCGACGAGCGCGGCGGCGAGCAGGGGTACGAGGGTGCGCGCGAGCCTACGAATCAGCGATACCTCGCCGTCCATGATCGCAGGGTTCGGAAGGCACGTGTCTCCTTACCCTTTCGACCAAGGATGGCGGTGTCGAAGAAGCGGTACTTCTTCGACGGCTGCACCAGCAGGAACTGGAGCATCTGGCGAACGCGCGAGTGGCGGCGCGCCATGTCGAACGCCTGCTTCAGGTACGACGCCCGGCGCGAGTCGGAGATCTTGTAGCGGCCCGACTGCATGAAGCCGTACTCGGTGAGGTAGAGCTCCGGCCGCTTGCCCGACGCGGTGCGCAGCATCCTGTACTTCCGGAGCCGGTCCATCGCCCGCGTGAGGCGGCTGAGCGTGGCCAGCGTGACGTTGTCGGAGCCCGGGAAGCGGTAGCTCGGCTTGTGCCCGAAGTCGTACGGGTGGTGGGCGAAGCCGTCGGCCAGCAACGCGTACTTGCGGCTGCCCTTGTAGCTGCGGTTGGTGCGCAGCACCCCGCGCAGGAACCGGAGCGGCGGCGTGGCCGAGCCGCGCCGGCTCGCGTACGGCGCGAGTTCGCCGAACAGCACCTCGGCGTTCGGGTTGTGGCGCTTGACCGCCGAGTAGCCGACCTTGTAGAGCTGGCTGTAGAGACCCGGCGCGCTCTTCAGCGGCGCGAGCCAGCCGATGTGGTTGGGCTCGTTCCAGATCGAGTAGCGGTTGACCATCGAGCCGAAGTGGGCGACGGTGGCCTCCACGAAGTCCTCGAAGTAGCGGTACTTGGGCTTGTAGACGCCGCGCTTCTTGTTGCCGGTGGCCCACGCGGGGGCGGGACCGGTGAGCGCGAGCTGCACCTGCATCCCGCGGTTGCGGGCGGCGACGACGAACGCGTCGTAGGCGGTGAAGTCGTACCTGACCGTGCTGGGACGCGAGCGGCGGGTCGCCGAGCTGCCCACGACCGCCGACCAGAGCACGTTCGCGCGCACGTGCGTGGCGCCCATCTCCCGGGCCTTGTCGAGCCCGCGCTCGCGCCCGTAGTAGTCGTTGGTCACGAACACGGCGTCGTCCTGGATGGCGATCTCCATGCCCTTCGCGGCTGACGCCCCGGAGGGCGCCGCGAGGGCGATGGCGGACGCGGCGAGCACGCCCGCGACTATGTAGCGGTACCCCTGCACCGCTCCCAAGGGAAGCAGCGAATCAGGCCAGCGTCGACTCCTCGGGTGTGCGTAGGATGACACTGAGATGAGAGCGATCGCCAAGCGCCAGAACGGCTCCTTCAGGCACGAGATCGAGGTCGGCGAGCACCACGTGACCGCCGACGAGCCCGAGGTCAACGGGGGCACCGACGAGGGGCCCAGCCCGCAGGAGCTCCTGGCGGCCAGCCTGGCCTCCTGCACGGCGATAACGATCGAGATGTACGCGAACCGCAAGGGGTGGAACATCGGCGACGTGGCGGTCGACGTCGACTACGAGCCGGCCCAGCGGGGATCGCCCACGAAGTTCCGCATGAAGGTTCTCTTACCCAAAGAACTGCCGGAGGAACAACGGGAACGGCTCATGCAGATCGCCGCCAAGTGCCCGGTGCACCGGACGCTCGAGGGCGAGGTCATGTTCGAAGAGTTGGTCGAGCTGGTCTGACCGGCTCGATCCAGAGCCGCCTCGAAGGGCTCCTCCTCACCCCCGAGGAGGCCGCCGAGATGGATGCCCCGGGATCGACCGACGCGGCCGTGCTGATCCCCCTCTACGAGCAGTCCGGCGACCTGCACGCCGTGTTCACCAAACGCCGCGACGACCTCCGCCGCCACGCCGGCGAGATCTCGTTCCCGGGCGGCCGCCAGGACTTCCCCGACGAGGACCTGCGCACCACGGCGCTGCGCGAGAGCGAGGAGGAGATCGGCCTGCCGCGCGACGCGGTCGAGCTGGTGGGGGCGCTCCCGCCGGTGGGGACGTTCGTGACGAGCTACCGGATCTTCCCGTTCGTGGGGGTGATCGAGGCCGGCCACCGCTGGACCCCCGAGCCGCGCGAGGTGGACGAGGTGCTCGAGCTGTCGCTGCGCGCGCTGGTCGAGGGGTTCGAGATGCAGCGCCTCCTGCGCAAGGGGGTTCCGATCAAGACCCCCACCTACACGGTCGGCCGCCACTTCGTCTGGGGCGCGACCGCCCGCATCGTCCAGCACCTGCTGGAGCGGCTGCGACCCGTGCTCTAGGTCTTCTTCTGCGCCGGCCCGCGGAAGGTCACGAAGCCGCGCACGGTCCCGGCCTGGTCGGTCCGGCTGACGATCAGCGTGCGGTACTCGTCGCCGGTCCGGAGGCCGTAGAACATGAACGTCGCGTTCCCGGCCAGCCGCTCCGGCTCGGCCTCCTTGTGGGCGGTGAGCTGCTCGTTCAGCGGGCCGTAGGCCTGGCTCAGCTCCTGCTCGCAGGCCTGGTCCTTGGGCAGCCCCGGCGGGACCACGACGGCCGCGAGGAACCTGTCGCAGTCGTCGGCGCGGATCGCGTCGATCATCGCCTTCGCCGCCGCGTCCATCTTCTCCAGGTCCTTCGGCGGCTCGTCGAGCGTGCTCTTCGGGACTATCGGGGAGAGGGGGCCGGTGAGCTGGTAGCGCCCGTCCTCGCCGACGGCCACCGTGTAGACGCCCAGCCGCCCCTTGGTCTCGGCGTTCTGGAACTCCACCACGCCGCCGGTGCCGTAGGTCTTGGCACCGGTCACCTTGAAGCCGGCGAACAGCTTCTTCGCCTGCTCGGTGCAGGGGAGCTGGAAGCCCGCCTTCGAGTTGAACACCTCGACCGTCGGGCAGCGGCCCTGGCGGATCGCGGCGACGGTCGTGGTCAGCCGGGCCTGGAACTGCTGGATCGTCTCGGCCGGCTTGGGCGTCTCCGGGCCCTTGTCGTCGTCACCGCCGCACCCCGCGGCGAGGACCGCCGCCAGGACCAGGGGAGCCAGCCGCCGCACTAACCCCCGGCGCCCTTCTCGATCGGCACGTTGACCATGTTGCCCCACTCCGTCCACGACCCGTCGTAGTTCTTGACGTTGTCCTCGCCGAGCAGCTCGTGCAGCACGAACCAGGTGTGCGCAGAGCGCTCGCCGATGCGGCAGTAGGCGATGATGTCGTTGCCGTCGGTGACGCCCTTCGAGCCGTACAGCTCGCGCAGCTCGTCGGCGTCCTTGAAGGTGCCGTCCTCCTTCACCGCCTGGGCCCAGGGGATCGACGCCGCGCCCGGGATGTGCCCGGCGCGCTGCGCGCCCTCCTGCTCGTAGCCGGCCATCGCGATCAGCTCGCCGGAGTACTCGGCCGGGGAGCGCACGTCCACCAGGCGGGTCTTCGAGCCGAGCGCCTGGAGCACCTCGTCGCGCTTGGCGCGGATCGCCTCGTCGCCGGGGGAGGCGCTGAAGCTCGCCTCGGCGTACTCGGGCACGTCGGTGCTGGTGGGGCGCCCCTCGGAGATCCACTTCTCGCGCGGGCCGTTCATCAGCTTGACCTTGTCGTGGCCGTAGTAGCGGAAGTACCAGTACGTGTAGGCGGCGAACCAGTTGTTGCGATCGCCGTAGAGCACGACCGTGTGGTCGTTCGAGATGCCGCGGGCGCCCATCAGCTCGCCGAACTCGTCGGGCCCGAGGAAGTCGCGCTTGACCTGGTCCTGGAGGTCGGTCTTCCAGTCGAACCCGATCGCTCCGGGGATGTGCGCCTCGGCGTAGAGGGCCGGGTTCTCGTCCACCTCGACGATGCGTATGCCCTCGTCGTTCAGGTGCTCCTCGACCCAGTCGGTCTCGACGAGCACGTCCTTCGCATAGCCGGCCACGACCCACCTCCGTCTGAAGTCTCGAATCCGGGTAGGTGATGATGTCATCCCGTGTCCACCCCTCGCCCGCTGATCGGCCTGACGACCTCGGAGATGCGCACGCCCGTGCGCGACGAGGAGCTCCCGCACGCCGAGGCGGGCCTCGAGGAGATGGTCCTCAACTTCCACTACATGCGCGGGGTGACGCGCGCCGGAGGGCTGCCGGTGGTCATGTCGCCGCAGCCCCTGGAGGCGGTGCCGGACCTGATCGGGCGGCTCGACGCGCTGCTCGTGCCAGGCGGCCCGGACATCGACCCGGCCTCCTACGGCGACGTGCCGCGGGCGCCGCTCGGGCCGCTCTTCCCCGAGATCGACCGCTTCGAGATCGCCTGCGTGCGCGAGGCCGAGCGCCGCGGGCTGCCACTCCTCGCCATCTGCCGCGGCATGCAGATCCTAAACGTGGCGCGCGGCGGGACGCTGTGGCAGGACCTGCCGACCGAGGTGCCGAGCGACGTGCTCCACCGCCGCCCGAACCTCGACCAGCCCGTGCCGATGCACCGGGTCCGGATCGAGCCCGGCAGCCACCTGGCCCGCCTGCTCGACCGCACCGAGGCCGACGTGAACGCCTACCACCACCAGGCGCCGCGCGAGCTCGGCGAGGGGCTGCGGCCGGTGGCGTGGGCGGAGGACGGGGTGATCGAGGGGGTCGAGGACGACGGCTTCGTGGTGGGCGTGCAGTGGCACGCCGAGGCCATGCAGGACGTGCCCGAGCAGCGCGGGCTGTTCGCGGGGCTGGTCGAGGCGGCCGCTACGTGATGAGCCGCTCGACCGCGCCGGCCCAGTCGCCGTCGCGGACCACCGCGGTCGGCATCCCGTAGGTCCGCGCGAAGAGCTCGGCCACCTCGGCGCCGTCCGGCCCGCAGGCGAAGCCGCGCACGTGGGTGTCGACGAGCTTGGCGGCGAGCGACGGCAGCAGGCGCGGGGCCGCCGCCCAGCAGAGGGCGCTCACTCCGTGCAGCTCGGGGAGCAGCGGGCCGAGCGAATCGGGCTCCTCGAGGACCCGCACGGCGTGGCCGCGAGCGGTTATCGCGGACTCCAGACCGGGTACCTCTCCGACGACGAGGATCCTTGCCACCGGTCGCACTATGTCACCCGTCCGTGGTACAAAGGATCCAGAGGGGATATCCGCAAGTGCGGAAGCCGAGACATCCGGGGCTGTACGACGGCAGGGGTAACGAGCTCCCTCACAGGCTCGTCCGGGCCGGTGGCGTCGAGACGTACGTCGTCGAGGGCGGCGACGGTCCCCCGGTCGTCCTGATCCACGGCTACGGCGACACCGCCGACGGCTGGCGCCGGGTCGTGCCGGGGCTGCTGGCCTCGGGCCGCCGCGTGATCGCCGTGGACGTCCCGCCCTTCGGCCGCTCAGGCGACCCGCACGCGCCGGTCCTGCTCAACTTCTACAAGGACTTCTTCCCGGAGCTGTTCGAGCGGCTCGAGGTGGAGCGCGCCGCGGTGATCGGGCACTCGCTGGGCGGGGCGATCTCGCTGCACATGACGCTCCAGCGGCCGGACCTCGTCTCGCGCCTGGGGCTGGTCGCGCCGGCGGGGCTGGGCAAGGCGCCGCCGTGGTGGTGGCACCTGATCGCCGGCTACGAGATCGCTTGGAAGACCGCGCTCGCGATCCCGAACCCGGTCACCGGGCCGCTGATCCGCGAGGGGATGACGCGCTTCCTCGACTGGCGCCTGTTTCACGACCCGCGCCAGATGCGCGACACGATCGATCACCTGGTGAGCCTGCACGGCACGCGCAAGGCGTTCGACCGCCTCCTCGCCGCCGGGCGCTGCTGCATCGACTCCTACACGGGCACCCTGCTCGAGGACTCGGCCGCGATCCGCGTGCCGCTGTTCATGGTCTGGGGCGAGCACGACGGGCTCGTGCCCTCCCGGCACGCCTCCGACTTCGGCCGCCTGCACCCGGGCGCGCACGTGCACGTGTTCGACGAGTGCGGGCACTACCCGCACATCGAGCTGCCGACGCGGTTCAACCGCGTGCTGCACGGGTGGCTCGAGTCCGGGGCGGCCGGCGCGATCGCCGAGGCCGCCTAGGCCTCGCCCTGGCTCTTCCGGAACTCCTCCGCGCGCTCGGCCTGGGCGCGCTCCTCCGCGTCCACCTCCGCCCGGATGCTGTCCTCGCTGATCTCGGGGCGGCCGGAGGCGCGGCGGCGCTCATTCTGCGCCTCGAGCATCTGGTCCACGTCCTCCAGCTCCAGGCGGATCTCGTCCTCGTAGGAGCGGGTCGGCTTCCAGTCGAGCTGCTCGGCGCCGGAGCCCGGATACCACTTGCCGAGCGCCAGCAGGATGCCGACCAGCACCAGCAGCATCACGACCATGGCGATGCCGAAGTACGGGTCGTCGGCGGCGAGCGGAAGCGCGAACATGCCCCGGTAGGATCGCGCGCATGCCCGATTTGCGCAACGCGGTGATTGTCGACGCCCTCCGGACCCCCATCGGGCGCTACGCGGGCACGCTGTCGAGTGTCCGCCCGGACGACCTCGCGGCGCACGTGATCGGGGCCGCCGTCGAGCGCAACGACCTGCCGGTGGACTCGATCGACGACGTCTTCTTCGGCTGCACCAACCAGGCCGGCGAGGACAACCGCAACGTGGCCCGGATGGGACTGCTCCTGGCCGGGCTGCCGGTGGAGGTGCCCGGCGTCACGGTGAACCGGCTGTGCGCCTCCGGGCTCGAGGCCGTCAACCAGGCCGCCCGCGCGGTGGACGTGGGAGAGGGCGACCTCGTGCTCGGCGGCGGGGTCGAGTCGATGAGCCGCGCGCCGCTGGTGCTCGCGAAGCCCGAGCGCGGCTTCCCGCGCGGGCCGCAGAAGATGGAGGACACCACGCTCGGCTGGCGCTTCGTGAACCCGCGGATGGCGGAGCGCTACTCGACAGAGTCGATGGGCGAGACGGCCGAGAACGTGGCCGAGCGCTACGGCGTCTCGCGCGAGGACCAGGACGACTTCGCGCTCGAGTCCCACCGCCGCGCCGCCGCCGCCACCGACGAGGGCCGCTTCGACGACGAGGTCGTGCCGGTGGACGTGCCCCAGCGCAAGGGCGAGCCGGTCACCGTCCACTCCGACGAGGGCATCCGGCCGGACACCACCCGCGAGAAGCTGGCCACGCTCAAGCCGGCCTTCCGCGAGGGCGGCACGATCACGGCCGGGAACTCGTCGCAGCTCAACGACGGCGCCTCGTGCGTGGTGGTGTGCTCCGAGGAGCGCGCCCGCTCGCTCGGGCGCGAGCCGCTCGCGCGGGTCGTGGCGACTGGCGTCGCGGGCGTCGATCCCGCCTACATGGGCGTGGGGCCGGTCCCGGCCTGCCGGCTGGCGCTCCAGCGCGCGGGCCTGACCATCGACGACGTCGACCTGGTCGAGCTCAACGAGGCGTTCGCCGCGCAGGTGCTGGCCTCCGCGCGCGAGTTGGGGATCCCGCACGAGAAGCTCAACGTCAACGGCGGCGCGATCGCCCTCGGCCACCCGCTCGGCTCCTCCGGCGCCCGCCTGCTCGGCACCCTCGTCTGGGAGCTGCGGCGGCGCGAGGCGCGCTACGGCATCGCGACAATGTGCATCGGTGTCGGGATGGGCATGGCCATGGTCGTTGAGAACCCGGCGGCCTGAGGCGCTCCCCCTCGCGCTCGCCGCGCTCGGCCTGGCCGGGTGCGGGGGCGAGGAGCGGTCGTCCGCCGCCGGTTGCGACCTGCGCAAGGAGCTCTACGGCAGGCAGCTCGAGATCCGCGTGGTCGGGAAGCCGATCGCGTGCTCGGAGGTCGAGCGGGTGATCGCCGGCGAGTGCCGCGACGGCAAGAAGTGGTCCTGCTTCTCGTTCCGCCCGCCCGACCCGATGCTCGTGTGGTTCCTCGAGCGGGAGCGCTTCAAGCCCGGCCCCGACGACTTCTCGACGGCCATCGAGGCCCGCCGCTACCCGTGCTCGGAGGCCCGGGTGACCCGGGCGGGCTGGAGGCGCGCGGAGCGGAGCTTCGAGCGCTTCCCCACGGAGCAGCAGCTCCTGGCGGACGACATCGCGCGCTGCGGCCTCCTGCGCGGGATGACGCGCCGTCAGGTGGAGCGGCTGCTCGGCCGGACCGACGGGTTCGGCGACGAGCCGAACCTCAACTACATCATCGGCCCGCAGCGCGACTCGTTCTTCCAGCTCGACAGCGAGTTCCTGTCGATCGAGTTCCGCCGCGACGGGACCTACAGGCGGGCGGAGTTCTTCCAAGGGTAAGCTTGCTTAGGCAATGCCTAGGCAAGATTCGCTGACACTCGGCGAGGCGGCGCGGGCGCTCGGGGTCTCGGTCGACACGCTGCGGCGCTGGGACCGGGCGGGCAAGGTGCGGACCGTGCGCGACGAGCGCAACCGGCGGCGCGTGCCGGCCGCCGAGGTCGAGCGACTGAGC
>JALZEZ010000329.1 GCA_030861775.1 Actinomycetota bacterium | reverse complement strand
GCTCCGCCGCCGGCCGCGAGCGCGGCCAGGCGTCAGACGCTCGGCGGCGTCCTCCGGCTCACCGCCTGGTGCCCGGACGGGTGCCGGGTCAAGGCCGAGGCCATCGACCGGGCGACCGGCCGCCGGCTCGGCATGACCTCCACCCGGCTCGGGGCGGACGAGCGGCGCCGCCTGCGGATCAGGCTCCTCAGCCGCCCGCGCGGCAAGCGGATCGCGCTACGGGTGACCTTCAGCGCGCTCGGCTCAGCGACCGAGCGGCGGACGCTGCACGTGTCGCTCAGGCGCTAGACCGGCCCGAGGTACCGCATCCAGATCTGCGGTGTGCCGCGGCGGGAGCCGAGCGGGGCGTTCGCGTGGAACACGATGTAGTTCGCGTAGAAGCTCATGCTCGGGCGGCGGCCGCCTCCGTTGACCGGGACGCCCTTCTCGAACACCGACTGCGCCAGCGTGATCTTGCGGACGTCGGTGTAGAGGTAGACGTCGGGCGCGTCGTTGTCGTCGTAGAGGCGGCCGGTGGAGGTCGTCCCGAGGTTGTCGGCGTTGGACTCGAAGCTGATGTAGTAGCCCGAGTTCCCGATCACCGGGTGGTGCGAGTCGTCGTTGCCCACGCGGCCGGAGCGGGCGCTCGCCACCCGCTCGTCGCGGCCCAGGTCCTTGAACACGACCTGCGTGCCGCCGCCGACCGGCCGCTCGTAGGCCACCACCTGGCGCTTGATGTTGTTGAACGCCGGGTTGCTCCCGCCGGGCGCCACCAGGCTCGGGCGGTAGCGGCCCTCGCGGGCCAGGTACACCCCGCCGGGCGCGCCGAACACGATGTCGCTGGTGCGGCCCTCGGCGAAGTAGGGGTCGGCCGCCGGCTTGGCGTGCCGCAGCTTCAGCGTCTTCGAGCCGCGCACGTACAGCCGCCCGCCGATCACGAACGCGGTCTTCCGGCAGTCGCCGGACACGTCCACGGCGGTGGCGTCCTCGCGCGACTGCCTGTTGCCCGGCAGCGACACCCGCACCGGGCTGCCGCCCGGGCGCTTGACCAGGAAGGCGTCGACCCTCCCGTTGGTGTCGCCGCGCACCAGGTTCGAGGCCGACGAGAGGAACGCCACGCAGTTGGCCTGGCCGTGGTCGAAGTCGCCGTCCACCGCGGCGCCCCACGAGGGGCCGTTGGCGGGGGCTCCGCCGAGCCCGCGGGAGACCAGCCGCGTGGAGCCCGGCCGCCACTCCTCCCCCACGTTCGAGTAGCGACCGCCGCGCACGACCACGAAGACGTCCTTCAGCCCGTTGGTGTCGCCGGCGATCAGGTCCGAGGCCTCGGACTCGAAGGCGATCAGGCGCGAGTAGCGGCGGTCGCCCGAGATCACCGCGTTGGTGGACGGGCCGTTGGGGATGCCGCCGCTCGTCGAGCGCGAGATCAGGTCCGTGCTCTGGAGCTCGGCGCGATCCTGCGCGGGCGACTGGGCGGCGACGCCCAGCGCGCAGGTGGCCACCGCGCAGGCGGCGGCAGCGATGCGATGTCGGGTGCGAGTCCTCATCGGCGGTCCTTCGGTTATCGGCAGCCGGTGCCGCGTCTTTCAACCCAGACGTGCGGGGGCGGCGGATGTGAGGGTGTAAATGCGCCGGGGGCGCGAAAGTCACGCGAGGAGCAGCTCGCGCCAGCGCTCGCCCACCGCCGGCCAGCCGAGCTCGGGCGAGTGCGCCAGCTCCCGCGCCCGGCGCCCCAGCCGCTCCCGCTCCGCCGGGTCCGCGTGCAGGCGCGCCAGCGCCGCGGCCACGTCCGCGGGGTCCACCAGGCGCCCGGCCCCGTTCGAGTCCGCCGCCGGGACGAGCACGGCGCAGCCCGGCCACAGCTCGTGGTACCCCCCGTGGTCCGGCAGCACCTGGGCCGCCCCGGTCGCACCGTGCTCGAACGGCACCAGCCCGAAACCCTCGGCCGCCGCGGTGCTGAGCCCCACGTCGCAGGCGTTGTAGACCAGGTTCAGGTGCGAGTCGTCCACGTCCGGGCGGCGCCCCTCGTACGGGGTCATCAGCAGCCGGTCGCCGATGCCCAGCTCCTCGGCCAGCCCCTCCACGTCGGCGCCCGCGTCGCGCGTGCCCATGTGCAGGTACAGGTACGCGTCCGGCCGGCCCGCGGCGAATCGCGCGAACCCGCGCATCGTCAGGTCCACCCGCTTGCGGTGGATGTTCCGGTTCGCGTTCAGCACGAGGAACGCACCCTCGAGCTCCGGCCGGCCGGGGAACAGCCGCCGCCGGGCCTCGACCCGGTCGAGCGGCCGGAAGCGGCCCACGTCGATCCCGTGCGGGACGACCGCGAGCGGCGGCGGGTCGGGCAGCGCCGCCGCCACGGCGTCGCGTGCGGCGTTCGTGAACAGCACCGCCAGGTCGGCACCGGCCAGCGCGCCGGCGTTGTCCTCGCCGGCCGGCGCGTACACCACGACCCGCGCGCGTCCGTACGCGGCCAGCGCTTGCCGGTTGACCCAGTGCAGCGACGGGTCGTGGTACAGCAGCACCACGTCCGGCTCGAGCTCCCCCAGGAGGGCGGGCAGCCACTCGCGCCCATGCACGTCGCCGCGGTTCACCCGCACGTCGTACGGGCGGCCGGGCGGCGGCTCGTCGCGCGCGTCGATCGCGAACAGCGTCACCTCGAACGCGCGCGCGAGCTCCCCGAGCAGGCCCGCCATCACCCGTGTGTATCCGCTCGGCAGCGCCCCCTGCCCGACCGCCAGCAGCCGGGGACGCATGCCGCTACACCGGGTTGTTCAGCGTCACGCTCAGCGTGGCCGTGCCCTGGTCCGAGTAGACCTCGTGCCCCTGGTCGTACGAGTACGAGCTCCCGCCGATCATGATGTAGCAAGCGGGAAACGAGGTCCAGCCGCCCTCGCTGCCGATGTCGACCGACCGCTCCCAGGTCTGGAGCTGCTGCCCGGCGCCGGCGCCCAGCATGTATCCCAGCGCGTCCGTCGTGGGCGGGGCGTTGGCGTCCAGCCCGTACGAGACCAGGAAGACGAGCTGGGTCTGGGGGTCGCCGGAGAGCAGGACCTGGCGGACGATGTTGTCGTACATGTACTGGTAGGTGTCGAACCAGTTCCCGTTCTGGTCCGCGAACAGGTCCAGGAAGCTGTTGTAGCGGATGGCCGCCGGGTCGGTCATGTCCATCGACGAGTCGAGCACGACGAGCTGCCAGCCCGTCGCCGTGGCCGGCGGGGCCGGCTGCTGGAACGGCTCCCCGTTCATGGAGATCTTCGGCGGCTGGGCCGGGTCGTTCCACTTGTCGATGACCTGCGAGGTCGTGACGATCTCAACCGTCACCTGAGCCGGACCGGCCATGCGCTCCTCCTCCGTAGGGGTCGGGGCGATCCTCTACGAGGACGCCCGCGTGGTCAAGGCGGGGAACCGCTTACGGGTTCCCCAGCGTGACCTGGAGCGTCGCGGTGACCGGGCTCGTGCCGGGGTAGTCGTAGACCTCGTGACCCTCGCCGTACGAGTACGAGCTGCCGCCGACCAGGATGTAGCAGCCCGGATTCGAGCACCACTGGTTCTCGCTGCCGCGGTCGACATGGGTCTCCCAGTACTGCGCGCCCTTGCCGCCCCCCATGTCGAGGAGCTGCTGGAGCATGAACGCCGTCGGAGGCGCGTTCATGTCCCAGCCGTACGACGCCAGGAACACGCGCTGCGACTCGAGGTCGCCGGCGCTGAGCAGGGCCCGGCCGATGCCGTCGTACACCCACCCGTACGTGTCGGACCAGTAGCCGCTCTGGTCGGGGGTCAGCGGGATGTAGTTGTTGACGCGGATGCTCGCCGGATCGGTCATGTCCATCGACGAGTCGAGCACCACGAGCTGCCAGCCGCTGAACAGACTCGACGGCGTCCAGCCGGGCGTGGGGAACGGGTTTCCGTTCATCGTGATCTTCGGGAGGGTCGGCGGGGTCTTGTACGTGGGCGAGACCTGCGACGTCGTGACGATCTCCAGCGCTACCTCGGGTGGGCCGGCCATGCGCGCTCCTCGATTCGGGGTAGGGGCGATCCTCTACGAGGACGCCCGCGCGGTCAAGCCGCGAGCATCGGTGGGGTCGCGCGGCTGACGTGCAGCCGCACCGCGGAGCCCGCCTCGAGCGAGCGGACCTGGACCAGGTCGCAGAGCTGGTGCACCAGCCACAGCCCGCGCCCGCCCGTCGGGTCGCCGTTCGGGATACCCCGCCCGGCCAGCGGATCCTCGAGCCGGCCCGAGTCGCATACCTCGCACACGAAGGCGTCCGGCTCGCGCCAGGCGCGCAGCATGCCCCCGCCCCCGCCGTGGCGCACGCTGTTCGTGGCCAGCTCGTTCACGGCCAGCACGAGGTCGGCCACGGCGTCGTGGCCGAGCCTGGCGGCCCGGCCCCAGGCGAGCACCAGCGTGCGCACGGTGGCCAGGTCGGCCCGGGTGAAGCGCACCTCCTCGCGGCGGGCAGGCGGAGGGGGCAGCTCGCCCGCGAGCGTCTCGTACCGGCCGCCGAGGTAGTCGTCGCTGCGGCCCGT
>JALZEZ010000631.1 GCA_030861775.1 Actinomycetota bacterium | reverse complement strand
GCGAGCTGCGCCGCCGCGATCCGGGCGAGCTGCTCGACCCGCGCGGTGCGGCCCGAGCCGGCCTCCGGCGCGGCCTCGGGGGCGGGGAGGTCGAGCCCCTCCGGGGTGGGGTCGAGCACGACCGTGCTCACGTCCACCGCCGCGATCCCGTCGACCAGCGCGTGGTGCATCTTGGCCACGATCGCCGAGCGCCCCTCGGCCAGCCCCTCGACCACGGTGAGCTGCCACAGCGGGCGCGCGCGGTCGAGCCGCTCGGAGAGCACGTGGCCCGCGAGCTCGGTCAGCTCGGCGTCGCCGCCGGGCGCCGGGAGCGCGGCCCGGCGCACGTGCCGCCCGGGGTCGAAGGAGTCGTCCTCCACCCACACCGGGTTCGCGATGCCGAGCGGCGGCGACTCGAGCCGCATCCGGTAGCGGGGGATCAGGTGCAGGCGCTCCTCGAGGCGGGCGATCACGTCCTCGCGCGCCACCCGCCCGTCGAAGACCAGCACCCCGCCCACGTGCATGTGCACCGGGCCCCGCTCGGCCTGGATCGCGGCGAGGTCCGAGGGAGAGAGCGGCTCGGCCACGGCCAGGAGTCTCCCACTCGCTACTGTCGTCGGCCGTGCGCCCCCTGGCCCTCCTCCTCGCCCTGATCGCGTTGCTCGCCGCCGGCTGCGGCGACGACGGCGACGGCGGCAACGGCGGGGGCGGCGGCGGCAATCCGGTCACGGCCGCCTCGTTCCTCGAGTGCTTCGACCTGGCCGGCTTCGAGGCCGTGAAGCCCAAGCCGCGCGAGGAGTCGATCCTCGCCTTCCAGGCCAAGCGCGAGGGCTACGAGGTCGAGCCGGTGAACGTCTCCAAGAAGGGGATGCTCACCCCGCACGCCTTCCTGGTCTTCTTCGAGAGCGAGGCCAAGGCCAAGGAGGCGATGGAGAAGCTGAAGGCCACCTCCTACGGCGAGGTGCCGCCGCAGCAGACCGGCCCGGCGGTGATCGGCTACGGCGACGCCGAGAACCGCGCGGCCGTCGAGCCCGCGATCGGGAAGTGCCTCTAGCCGCTCAGTGATGCATGTAGTGCTCGCGGCGCCAGAGCATCGTCGCGACCATCGCCGGGATCATGATCGCGTGCTGGATCGCCAGCACGGCGTCCGTGCCGTCCAGCAGGCCCACCCAGTGCAGGTCCACCACGAGGAAGGTCGGCACGATCATCGCCGCCGCCATCTCGGCGCTGCGCGCCGCCGCGTGCCCGCGCCGCCGCATCCACCAGACCATCGGCACGGTCATCGCGACGGCCATGATCCAGGCCTGGGCCGCGGCGGGGGCCTCGCCGAGGCTGCCGCCGGCGATCGCGAAGATCCCCTCCGCGGCGGCGCCGAGCACGATCATCCCGGCGAACATCGCCAGCAGCATCTCGCCCAGGTGGCGCAGGAACGGCCGCCAGGCGTGGGTCGGTGTGGCCGTGGTCTCCATCTCTCCCTCCTCCGTAGGTCTCGGAGGGGAGTTCTACCTATACCCCTGAGGGGTATGGTGTGACGTGGCGCACACGCACCTTGCGGCCGGCTCAGATCCAGCCGCAGCGCGAGGCGACGAGCACGGCCTGGGCGCGGTCGGCGACCTGGAGCTTGCCGTACGCGCGGTGCAGGTGGTTGCGGACGGTGCTCGGCGACAGGCCCTCGGCCGCCGCGATCTGCTTGTAGAGCATGCCCTCGCCCAGCCGCCGGATCACGTCGAGCTCGCGGGCGGAGAGCGGGCAGGGCGCGGTCTCGCGCGCGGCCGGGGGCAGCGGGAAGGCCACGTCGTAGAGGAGGGCCCCGAGCGCGTCGCGCGTGAGGCCGGCCCGCTCGGCCACGTCGAGCATGCAGTCGATGTCCACGGGGGCCTGGCGCTCGTAGTGGGCGAGCATGTCGGCCAGGCGCACGACGCGGGCGGCACCGTCCCCGGGGTCGGTCGCGTGGTGGGACTCGACCAGGCGCGCCAGGCGCTCGTGCAGGCCCCAGCTCCGCGCCAGCGCTCCGCCGGCGGCGGCGTGGTCGGTGCCCACCAG